>NZ_JACIUW010000016.1:0-96642 GCF_014145825.1 Stenotrophomonas sp. I18B00994
CCAGCGCCAGGATGTTGCCGTTGTCGTCCTTGATGCACGCATCGGTGGACGGGATCGGCCCCGCCCCGCCCAGCTAGCAGCAATCCAGAGCCGCTCTGGACGTTGATGTTGCTGTCGCCGTTGCCGTTGCCGTTGCCTGCCGCAGGCAGCGCCCGCGGCCGCCGCCGCAAAGGAAACCCCTTAGATCTTCTTCGCCAGGGCCTCGGCCAGACCCGTGTAGCTGCCGGGGGTCATCTCCAGCAGGCGCTGCTTCGCATCCGCCGGCAGCTCCAGCCCCTGCACGAACGCACGCATCGACTCGGCGGTGATGCCCTGGCCACGGGTCAGCGCCTTCAGCTGCTCATACGGGTTCGGCAGGCCGTGGCGGCGCATCACCGTCTGCACGGCCTCGGCCAGCACTTCCCAGGCCGCGTCCAGATCGGCGTCCAGGCGCTGTGGGTTCACCTCCAGCTTGCCCAGGCCCTTGGCCAGCGAATCCAGCGCCACCTGGCTGTGGCCGAACGCGGTGCCCAGTGCGCGCAGCACGGTGGAATCGGTCAGGTCACGCTGCCAGCGGCTGATCGGCAGCTTCGCGCTGAAGTGCTCGAACAGCGCGTTGGCGATACCGAAGTTGCCTTCCGCATTCTCGAAATCGATCGGATTGACCTTGTGCGGCATCGTCGACGAGCCGACTTCGCCTTCCTTCAGGCGCTGCTTGAAGTAGCCCAGCGAGATGTAGCCCCAGATGTCGCGGGCCAGGTCGATCAGGATGATGTTGGCGCGGCGCGCGGCATCGCCGATCTCGGCAACATTGTCGTGCGGCTCGATCTGCGTGGTGTACGGGTTGAACACCAGGCCCAGGCCGGTCACGAAGCGCTCGGCGAAGGCCGGCCAGTCCACGTCCGGGTAGCTGGCCACGTGGGCGTTGTAGTTGCCGACCGCGCCGTTGATCTTGCCGGTCAGCTCGACCGCGGCGATCTGCCGGCGCTGGCGCTCCAGGCGGGCGACCACGTTGGCCAGCTCCTTGCCCAGCGTGGTCGGCGAGGCGGTCTGGCCATGGGTGCGCGACAGCATCGGCTGGCCGGCCTGGGCGTGGGCGAGGTTGCGCAGCGTGGTGGCGATGCCGTCCAGGGTCGGCAGCAGCACCTCGCGGCGGGCCTGTTCCAGCATCAGGCCGTAGCTGAGGTTGTTGATGTCTTCGCTGGTGCAGGCGAAATGCACGAATTCCAGCGCCGGAGCCAGCTCGGCGTCGTCCTTCAGCTGTTCCTTGATGAAGTACTCCACCGCCTTGACGTCATGGTTGGTGGTGCGCTCGATCTCCTTCACGCGCGCGGCCTGGGCCGGGCTGAAGCGGGCGGCCAACCCGCGCAGGCGGGCGACGGCGGCGTCGGAGAACGGCGCCAGTTCGACGATGCCCGGTTCGGCGGCCAGCGCCAGCAGCCATTCCACCTCGACCACGATGCGGGCCTTGATCAGGCCGTATTCGGAGAAGATCGGGCGCAGGGCGTCGACCTTGCCGGCGTAGCGGCCATCGAGCGGGGACAGGGCGAGCAGGGCGGAATCGGACATGTCGGCAGGGCTGGGACGAGCGGCGGGGGCCATATTCTACGACGTGCCGGTCAGCTAGTGCCGGCCGCGGGCCGGCAACCACGCCCGGCCCTCGATTCCATGGATTGCCGGCCAGCGGCCGGCACTACCCTTGCGCGCGCAGAACGGCCGTGCAGGTGGAACGATCTGGCCCGCCCTCGTCATCCCATGCTGCGGGCAAGGGAGTATTGTGGCCGCAGCCGCCAGCCCGGGAAGCGACACCCTGCCAGCCGCCGCTTCCCTTTCCCCAACTGAAGTAGTGCGGAGTTGATGCAATGAGCAAAGCTGCAAGCAAGGGTTTCAGAATCGAACACGACAGCATGGGCGAGCTGCAGGTGCCTGCCGATGCCCTGTGGGGCGCGCAGACCCAGCGCGCCGTGCAGAATTTCCCGGTGTCGGGCCAGCGCATGCCGCGCGGTTTCATCCGCGCCCTGGGCCTGGTCAAGGGCGCAGCCGCCGGCGTCAACGCCGAGCTGGGCCACCTGCCGAAGAATGTGGCCAAGGCCATCCAGACCGCTGCTGCCGAAGTGGCCGCCGGCAACTGGGACGCGCAGTTCCCGATCGACGTCTACCAGACGGGTTCGGGCACGTCGTCGAACATGAATGCCAATGAGGTCATCGCCACCCTGGCCAACCGTGCCGGCAAGGCGGGCAAGACCACCGTGCATCCCAATGACCACGTCAACCAGGGGCAGAGCTCCAATGACGTGATTCCGACTGCGCTGCGGGTGTCGGCGGTGCTGGCGACGCACGAGCAGCTGCTGCCGGCGCTGGTGCACCTGCGCAAGACCCTGGACAAGAAGGGCCGCAGCCTGCGCAAGGTGGTCAAGACCGGCCGTACCCACCTGATGGACGCGATGCCGCTCACCTTCGAGCAGGAATTCGGTGCGTGGTCGGCGCAGCTGGCCTCGGCGCAGGAGCGCATCGAAGACAGCCTCAAGCGCGTGCGCCGCCTGCCGCTGGGCGGCAGCGCCATCGGGACCGGCATCAATGCCGACCCACGCTTCGGTGCACAGGTGGCCAAGGCGCTGAAGCAGCAGTCCGGTTTCAAGTTCGACAGCGCCGAGAACAAGTTCGAAGGTCTGGCCGCGCAGGATGATGCAGTGGAACTGTCGGGCCAGCTCAATGCGCTGGCCGTGGCGCTGATCAAGATCGCCAATGACCTGCGCTGGATGAACGCCGGTCCGCTGGCCGGGCTGGGCGAGATCGAACTGCCGGCACTGCAGCCGGGCAGCTCGATCATGCCAGGCAAGGTCAACCCGGTCATTCCGGAAGCCACGGTGATGGCCTGCGCGCAGGTGATCGGCCACCACACCGCGATCACCGTGGCCGGGCAGACCGGCAACTTCCAGCTCAACGTCACCCTGCCGTTGATCGCGGTGAACCTGCTCGATGGCATCGGCCTGCTGGCCAATGTGTCCAGGCTGCTGGCCGACAGCGCGATCGCCGGGCTGAAGGTGCGCGAGGACCGCGTGGCCGAGGCGCTGGCGCGCAACCCGATCCTGGTCACCGCGCTGAACCCGATCATCGGCTACGAGAAGGCAGCGGCGATTGCCAAGCGTGCCTACAAGGAACAGCGCCCGGTGCTGGACGTGGCGCTGGAAGACAGCGGGCTTGACGAGGCCGAGCTGCGTCGCCTGCTGGACCCGACTGCGCTGACTGCTGGTGGCATCCAGGCTGGCGGTGGTGGCGCCGGGGGGTGATCTGCCGGTTGCAGAGTCGAGCCACGCTCGACGGTTGTTCCGGAGTCGGGCATGGTTCGACTCTACGGAAACGAAGAACGCCGCCCTCGGGCGGCGTTTTTCGTCAGCGACGGTCGGCGACGATGTTGCCGAAGGTGTCGGTGTAATCCTTGAACTCGGGGATGCGCTGGATCAGGTCGGCCGGGATCACCTCCATGCCCTCCGGCGGCTGGATCTTCACCGGCTGCATGTTCGGATCGGCCGGTGCGGCCACCAGCGTGTTCTGGCGCAGCACCTGCAGCTTGCCGAACATCGTCTGCAGCATCTGCTTCTGCCCGTCGTCCAGTGGAATCTGGATCTCGTCCACCTTCATCGTGCCGTCGCCGAGGATGATGATGTTCGGTGCCGGCGGGCGGCGCACGGTCACCATGCCTTCGCTGACGGAAATCTTGGGCTTGCCGCGCTCGGCGCGGTGATTGCGGTAATCCTTGTCGCAGCCGACCAGGCCCAGGCAGAGCAGGGCGGCCAGCAGCAGGAACAACTTCTTCATGGCGTTCGGTTCGGGGGCATCCGGGGGGCCCATTGTAAGCCCGCCGACAGTGCCCGACCGGCAACGGAAGGCCGCAGCCGGTCGGGTGCGTCGATTTGTCTCAGTTGGAGAACGTGACCGAGTTGTCCTTGCCGCAGTCGTCCACGTCGCTCTGGTCCATCGTCGCGTAGGGCTTGAATGCCGGCAGCTCGCGCGCCAGTGCCTGCTGGCTGGCCAGCATCGCCGGCAGGCGATCGCAGATGCGCTTGGCCTGGGCCTCGATCTTGGCGGCTTCGGCGTTGATGCGCTTCTCCACCCCTTCGCTGTCGCCGCTGAAGATGCCCTTCAGCGCTTCACCGGCGGCGTTGGCGCCGAGTTTGGCGCCGGCCAGCCCGACATCCATGCCCGCCATCGCAACGGCGACCACGTGACCGCGGTACTCCTGCAGGTGGCGGCGCTGGACGTCGTTGGCGGCGACCTCCTTGCCGGCGATCAGCAGGCGGCCATCCGGCGTGATCTCCGCACGCGGCTGCTTGTCGGCCGAGATCTTGATGTTGCCCTGGGCGATGTCCTTGCGGGCATCGTCCATGGCTTCCTTGACGGTCTGGCCAACGCCGCTGGTGGCTTCGGCGACGCTCTTGCCGACGCTCTTGTCGGGGGCGGAGGACGTGCCACCACAGGCGATCAGCGGCAGGCACAGCAGGGTAGCGGGCAGCAGGCGCAACAGGTTCATGATGTTCCCCTGGACGTGTGTGGAAGAGGATTACTTGCTGCGCGGCAGGGTGACCCGGCCGCTGACGTTGCGGTGTTCGATATCGCCGCTGCCGCTGTGATCGACGGTCAGGCTGCCGCGTACGCCGTCCACCTGGATGTCGCCCGAGCCGTGGCTGCGCACATGCACGTTGCCGCCGATATCGGCCAGATCGATGCCACCGGAGCCGACCACGCCGACTTCGACGCTGCCCTGCACGCGCTTGAACTCGATGTCGCCGGAGCCGACCGTATCCAGGCGTGCGTTGCCACGCACATCGGTGATCTTCAGGTCACCCGAACCGACAGTGCCGGTGATGGCATCGCCGCCGATGTTGCGGACATTGACGTCGCCCGAACCCAGCGACAGCAGATTCAGCGAACTGCCGCCATCGATGGTGAGGTCGCCGGAACCCACTGCAGCGTGGATGCTGCCACGGGTACCGCGGGCCACCGCGTCACCGGAGCCGACGTCCACGCTGAGCGACTGTGCGTTTTCCACGCTGGCGTCACCCGAGCCGACCTTGAACTGCAGCGGCAGGTTGTCCGGCACGCTGCCACGGATATCCAGCCAGGCGTAGCTGTTGCCCAGGCTGATGCCGCTTTGGCGGCCGTCGCGGCGCAGGCTCACCACCAGCTTGTCGCCCACCTTGCGCTGGTCCAGTACCAGCTGGTCCAGCCATTCCTGGCTGGACGCGCAGGCGCGGCCGTCCAGCTGGCCGCCGCCAGCGCTGGCGACCACCTTCAGGTCATGCTGGTTGACCTCGAACACCACCGTCTTGGCACCGGCCACGTCCAGCTTCAGTGCGCGGGCGGCAGTGAACTTGCAGTTCGGAGCATCGGCGGCCAGCGCCGACAACGGCAACAGCAACAACGCAGAACAGGCGAGCAAAGAACGCATGGGTGGTGCCTCCGGGTGGATGGAATCAGATCTCGCCGGCGCGCTTGCGCAGGCGGATGGCGAGGAAGATGAACAGTGCCCCGACGGCCGCACCGATCCACAGCTCCGGCATCGCCAGCGACTTCAGCTGCGAGGCGGGGGACATCAGGCTGACCACCGAATCCAGGTCGCGGCGCGAACCTTCACCTGCGCCGAGGCGGTACAGCAGGTCCATGCCGGGCACGCCGCCCAGCAGCAGGCGGCCGACGATGTTCTGCCAGAACCAGCCGGTGGTCAGGCCGATCAGCGGCATGATCTTGGTGGTGCTGACGATGACGCCGGCAAACAATGGCAGCATCACCGCCCACAGGAACGGCTTGCTCTTGGCCCAGGCCGAGCACAGCAGCAGCCACCCTGCAGTGGGCAGGGCCCAAAGCGCGTAGACCGGAATCCAGCTCAGGTGGCCAGCGGCCAGGGTCAACGGGCTGGCGGGCCCCCAGATCAGCGCCATCGGGCTGCCACCGTGCATCAGCGCGACGATGCTGATGATCAGCATGAAGCCGAACATGGTGATGATGCCGGCAATCACCGCGATCAGCGGTGCCACGACCAGTGCGCTGATGACCTTGGACAGCACGGTCTGGGTATCCGACAGCGGCAACGACTTCCAGAACAGGATGCTGCGGTCGCGGCGGTCGTCGTACAGGGCGCCGAGGCAATAGAAGAACACCACGAAGGCCAGCACCAGGAACGGCCATGCCGAGCTGAGCACCAGGGTCAGGTCAAGGCCGTTACCGAGGTCGGCAAGGTCCTTGCCGTCGATGTTGCGGGTGAGCAGCGCCAGGTCCAGGCCATTGACGTTCACGCTCTCGCCATCGACATGCAGCGCACCGTTGCGCGCCGCGCGGTTCAGCGCGAACAGGCCGAAGGCGATGCCGACGGTGCTCATCACCAGCGAGATCAGGCCGGCGATCAGCGGGGCATACAGGAAACCGCCGCGGTTTTCCCAGTACTCGCGCTTGAGCAGCCAGCGCAGCGTGCCGAGGGGGCTGACGGGATGGTTGACGGCATTCATGCGTAGGTCCCCTTCATGACGGCGACGAACAGGTCGGCCAGGCCCGGGCTGCGGGTCTCGCCAAGGGTGGAAAGCTGGGCGCGCGGTACGCCGTCGAACAGCATTACGGTCTTGCCGAACGCCAGGCTGCGTTCGTCGATCGGCTTCAGGGCGCGTGCGGTCTCCAGCTGGTCGGCGTTGACCAGCAGTTCGGTGTAACGCTGGCCGACCTCGTCCATTTCCGCATCGAGCACGATGCGGCCATCACGGATGAACATGACGTCGCTGAGGATGTGCTCGATCTCTTCCACCTGGTGGGTGGTGACGATGATGGTCTTCTGCTCGTCGAAGTAGTCTTCCAGCAGGCGCTGGTAGAACTCCTTGCGGTACAGGATGTCCAGGCCCAGGGTGGGCTCGTCCAGCACCAGGATGCGGGCATCGATGGCCATCACCAGTGCCAGGTGCAGCTGCACGATCATGCCCTTGGACAGCTCGCGCACGCGCTGCTTCGGCTGCAGCTTGGTGTTGGCCAGGAAGCGCTCGCAGCGTGCGCGGTCGAAGCGCGGATGCACGCCGGCGACGAAATCGATGGCTTCGCGCACCTTCAGCCAGCGCGGCAGCACGGCGACGTCGGCGATGAAGCAGATGTCGTTCATCAGTTCGTCGCGGTGCAGCCGCGGGTCGCGCCCGAGCACGCTCAACTCACCTTCCACCGAGGTGAGGCCAAGAATGGCCTTCAGCGCGGTGGTCTTGCCGGCGCCATTGGGACCGATCAGGCCGACGATGCGCCCGCTCGGAATGCTGAAGCTGGCACTGTCGAGGGCAACGGTGGACTTGTAGGCCTTGCGCAGGCCGCGGGCGGTGATGACCGGTTCGCTTGCGGTGCTATTCATCAGACTTTCCCCTGGGGCAGCAATTCGTCGAGGCTCAGGCCCAGGCGCTGGATGCGCTCCAGCACGGCCGGCCATTCTTCATTGAGGAAGCGCTCGCGCTCGCTGCTGCGCAGCTGCTTGGCGGCCTGCTCGGTCATGAACATGCCCAGCCCGCGGCGCTTTTCGACCAGGCCTTCGTCGGCCAGTTCCTGGTAAGCGCGCGAAACGGTGATGGGGTTCAGTTGGTAATCGGCGGCCACCTGGCGCACCGAAGGCAGGGCATCGCCCGGCTTGAGGATTCCGTCGAGCATCATGGCGATCACGCGCTCCTTCAACTGACGGTAGATGGGAGCGCCGTCGCTCCACTGGATGTCGCTCATATTCAGCTCCGTGGGGTCAGCGGCTGGGCGAACGAGAAATACGGCATGGACAGGGAGCTGTGCAGCCGACGCGGGGGAGGGGGGGAGGAATCGGCGTTCCCGGCCGGTGTAGCGATTGCATCCTGCGCACTGTCAGGCGAGGCGGGGGCGGTGGGCGTGGCCAGCCAGGCCAGCACGATCAGGGTCGAAACAGCAGCGGCCGCGGGTGCGGTGAGGTTGCGACGGATCCGGGCGTTCATGGCTTCCCCCTGTCTCAGGTGACTGGTGTTGTATGCAACTATAACACCGGCACGCCTACGTGCAACCCCTTGCCGTCCCCAACTGATGGCAGGGGTGGTCAAATCACTGAAATATCCGCTTATCCGATTGATTCGGAAGGGAAATCAGGTTCTGGCGCGGGCCGACCCAGGCCCGCCTTCCATTCAGTATTGTCCATGCTATGTCATTACTGCGCCGTTGCTGGCGGGTCGTGCAGGAAAGCGCCATGCAGCGCAAAGCCACAGGCGCCCCTTGCAACAAGGGGGAAGGGGGGCCGGTGCTATAGTTCGGCCGACTCCGGCCGCTACCGGCCGGCCCTGTGAATGGCCACCGCGGACTGCTCTCGATGCCCTTGCCGACCGTTATGCCGCGCCGCCTGCGCGGCCTGTCCCTGCTGACCCTGCTGGTAACCGGCCTGGCCGGTTCCACCCAGGTGCTGGCGGCCGATCTTCTCGACCTCGACTACCGCCCGCTGGCCAGCAAGCAGCAGGTCAACCTGCAGCAGCGCTACCACGGACAGGTGCTGCTGGTGGTCAATACCGCAAGCAAGTGCGGCTATACCCCTCAGTACGAAGGCCTGGAGGCGCTGCAGAAGCGCTATGCCGGCCGAGGTTTTGCCGTGCTCGGCTTCCCGTCCAACGATTTCAAGGGCCAGGAGCCCGGTGACGAGAAGCAGATCCAGGATTTCTGCACGCTCACCTACGGGGTCAAGTTCCCGATGTTCGAGAAGGTGCACGTGGTCGGTGCGGAGGCGACGCCGCTCTATCAACGGTTGACCGCGGCCACCGGCGTGGCACCGGGCTGGAATTTCCACAAGTACCTGGTCGGCCGCGATGGCAAGGTCATCGCCCAGTTCGCCAGCAAGGTGACGCCGGATGATCCGCAGCTGACTGCGGCCATCGACAAGGCGCTGGCCGCAGCGGCCGCACATTGATATCCGGCACGGATGCCTCGACATCGACGGCATGCGTGCGACAATGCTTCTTTTCGCGCCGACGTCGGCGCCCAGACACTTCCAGGAATGCAGCGAATGAAGATGGGAATGCGCGGCGCCGCGGCGTCGGTTCTGATTCTGGCGATGGGCACTTCAGGTGTCGCTCTGTCGCAACAATCGGCTGCCCCCGCAGCCGCCAAGGAGACCGCAACCTTGAATTCCCCCAAGCAGAAGCTCGGCTACGCCATCGGCCTGGACGTGGCCAAGTCGTTCACCCCGATCGCCGATGAGATCGACGTGGCCGCGCTGCGCACCGCCGTGGAGCGTTCGTTCGAAGGCCTGCAGCCGCAGATCACCCAGGAACAGGCCAAGGCCACCGACGCGGCCCTGCGCCAGGTCGTGATGGCCCGCAGCGGCCAGCAGGTGCCGGGCATGGCGCCGGGTTCGCAGCCGCCGAAGGTCGACCGCGTCAAGGTGTCGCAGATGATCGGTTCCTACTCTGTGGGCCCGTCGCTGGCGCAGCTGAAGGACGACATCGATGTTGCCTCGCTGTTTGACGCGATCAGCACCGGCCTGACCAAGGGCCAGCCGAAGATGACGGAAGCTGACGCGACCGCTACCATCCAGGCCTTCATGGGCAGCAAGCAGGCTGAAATGCAGGCCAAGGCTGCCGCTGCTGCGCAGACCAACCGCGAAGAAGGCAATGCCTTCCTGGCCAGGAACAAGACCCAGCCGGGCGTCGTGACGACGGCCTCGGGCCTGCAGTACCAGGTCATCCGCCCGGGTAGCGGCGAGCGCCCGTTGCCGAGCAGCAAGGTGCGCGTGAACTATGAAGGCAAGCTGCTCAACGGCACCGTGTTCGACAGCTCCTATGGTCGTCAGCCGGCCGAGTTCGGCCTGGACCAGGTGATCAAGGGCTGGACCGAGGGCGTTGCGCTGATGCCGGTCGGTTCGAAGTACCGCTTCTGGATCCCGGGCAATCTGGCTTATGGCGAGAACGGCACGCCGGGTGGCCCGATCGGCCCGAACGCGACTCTGACGTTCGACGTCGAGCTGCTGGGCGTCCTGCCGTAAGCCACCACGGAGCCTGCACGGACATGCGCGTTGCGATTTTCGGTACCGGTTATGTAGGTCTGGTGACCGGTACCTGCCTGGCCGATGTCGGTCATCAGGTGGTCTGCGTCGATATCGACCAGGCCAAGGTGGATGGCCTCAACCAGGGCATCATCCCGATCTATGAGCCCGGCCTGGAGCCGATGGTGAAGGCCAACCACGCCGCGTCGCGGCTGGCATTCACCACCGATGCCGCGTCCGCGATCGCGCATGGCCAGGTGGTGTTCATTGCCGTCGGTACCCCGCCGGACGAGGACGGCAGCGCTGACCTGCAGTACGTACTGGCCGTGGCCCGTACCATTGGCCGGCACATGAGCGTGCCGACCGTGGTGGTCAACAAGTCGACGGTGCCGGTGGGCACCGCCGACAAGGTGCGTGCGGCCATTGCTGAAGAACTTGCCGCGCGTGGAGCGGACATCACCTTTGACGTGGTGTCCAACCCGGAATTCCTGAAGGAAGGCGACGCGGTTGCCGACTGCATGCGCCCGGACCGCATCATCATCGGTGCGACCAGCGAGGAGTCGGTGGCGGTGATGCGTCGTCTGTATGCGCCGTTCAACCGCAACCACGACCGCGTGGTGGAAATGGACGTGCGCTCGGCCGAGCTGACCAAGTACGCGGCGAACGCGATGCTGGCGACCAAGATTTCGTTCATGAACGAAATCGCAAACATCGCCGAGCGCGTCGGTGCCGACGTCGAGCAGGTCCGCCAGGGCATCGGCTCGGACCCGCGCATCGGCTGGCACTTCATCTACCCGGGCGCCGGCTACGGTGGCTCCTGCTTCCCCAAGGACGTGCAGGCGCTGGCCCGCACCGCCCAGCAGCATGGTCTTGAGCCGAAGCTGCTGAACGCGGTGGAAGCGGTCAACGATGCGCAGAAGGGCCACCTGTTCGCCCTCATCCAGCGTCATTACGACAAGGGCGAGGACGAAGGCGTGCGTGGCAGGACCTTTGCCGTGTGGGGCCTGGCCTTCAAGCCGAATACCGACGACATGCGTGAAGCCTCCAGCCGTCGCCTGCTGGCGCAGCTGTGGGAAGGCGGTGCCACGGTGCGTGCCTACGACCCGGAAGCGATGCATGAATCGCAGCGCATCTTCGGCGAGCGCGATGACCTGGTGTTCTGCAGCAGTGCTGATGAGGCCCTCGAAGGGGCCGACGCGCTGGCGGTGGTCACCGAGTGGAAGCAGTTCCGCAGCCCCGACTTCCAGAAGCTGCGCGAGCAGCTGAAGGACGCGGCGGTGTTCGATGGGCGCAATCTGTACGATCCGGCCGAAGTGGAAGCTGCCGGCCTGGCGTACTACGGCATTGGCCGGGGGCGTTCGCTGCATGTCTGACCTGCTGCCGACCGAACGCGAGCAGGCGCTGGAAGCGCGCCTGGTCGAACTGGAAATGCGCGTGTCCTTCCAGGAACAGGCGCTTGCCGAATTGAGCGATGCGCTGGCCGATGCCCGCATGCAGGGCATGCGCAACGCCGACGTGCTGCGTGTGCTGCTGGAGGACCTGGGCAAGGTCCGCAACGCACTGAATTCTTCCGATCCGGCGAGCGAACCACCGCCGCCGCACTACTGATCCGAATCCTATGAGCGATACCCTCCGCGACCAGCTGATGGGCCTGGGCTTCAAGCCCGCGCCCAAGCCCGAGCGCAAGAATGATGGCCCCCGCCGTGATGGCCGCCCGCAGGGCAAGGGTGGCAACGGCAATGGAAAGCCGCAGGGCGCTGGCAAGGGCGAGCACAAGCCCGGTGAGCGTCGCGGGCATGGCCACGGTGGCCCGGGCAGGCCCGGCCAGTCGCGTGGCCCGGGCCAGCAGGGCCCGCGCAAGCCGCGCAGCGCCGAAGAGATGGATCTGGCCAAGGCCTATGCCATCCGTGCGCAGCGTGAGAAGGAAGAGCGCATCGAGACCGAGCGCCTGAAGCAGGAAGAAGCACGCGTGCGCCGCGAGGCGAAGGCCAAGCTGGAAGAACTGCTGAAGGACAAGGGCCTGAACTCCGAGGCGGCTGATATCGCTCGCCACTTCCCGTATGGCGGCAAGATCAAGCGCATCTACGTGACCGCCGAACAGCTGACCGCGCTCAATGCCGGTGAGCTGGGCGTGGTCCAGCTCAATGGCCGTTACCTGCTGGTGACCGCCGAAGTGCTGGCACAGTCCGAAGCGGTGTTTGCCGCATCGGTGGCACTGAAGGTCGACCCGAACGCGCCGGCCGAGGAAGATCCCTACGCAGACCCGCAGTACCAGGTACCGGACGACCTGGTCTGGTAACTGCACCTGCTGCACGATGAAAACGCCGGGCATTGCCCGGCGTTTTCGTTACCGGACGCGCGCAGTGCTGTGGCGTGCACGGATCAACGGCAGGCTCAGCGCGAAGAAGCACAGCAGTGCGCCAACCAGAGCGAATCCGCTACCTGCGAGGAAGGCCGTGCGTCCCTCGTCGATCTTCCACAATTGGCCGGCGATGAGCGCGCCCAGCACGCCGCCGACACCGGACGAGAAACCGTACAGCAGGCCCTGGCCATGGCCATTGAGGCGACCGGGGAAGTAGGTCGCCAGCATCTGCATCGCCGCGGCGAAGAACGCGGCAAAGCCCAGCGCGTGCGCGGTCTGCGCCAGCAGCATCACCGGCAGGTTTTCCGGGAACAGCGCGGTCACCGCCCAGCGCAGGCAGGAGCTGACCAGGGCGATCAGCAGCATCCAGCTGGCGTCATAGCGGCGGAAGAAACGGCCGATGGTGAAGAACACGCCCACTTCGAACACCACGCCGATGGTCCAGAGCAGGCCGAGCGTGGATGTGCGATAGCCGTGGTGGTCCATGTAGACCGAGAAGAAGGTGTAGTACGGGCCGAACGAGAGCTGCTCCATGAAAGCGGCCAGGAAGAACGCCAGCACCGGCGGGCGGCGCACGATCTGCCAGAAGCCGCTGGCATCGCCGCCGGTCCTGCCGATGTCGCGTGCGTAGTGGTTGCTGAAGGCCGAGGCGACCAGCAGGACGAACAGCGGCAGCATCATCCAGGGCAGCAGCCCGGCGCGGCCGGCGGTGCCGTCACCTTCGATCAGCCAGCCGAACAGGGTGACGATGGCGATGAAGCCAAGCGAACCCCAGACCCGGATCAGGCCGTAGCGATGGCTGTCGCTGCCGAGATGGGTGAGGGTGATCGACTCGAACTGCGGCATCACCGCGTTGTAGAAGAAGCAGAACACGATCATCGCCGGATACATCCATGGCTGCGGCAGAGGCAGCAGGAATGCGGCGAAGCTGATCAGGGTCAGCACGCAGCCGATGCGCAACAGTCGGATCGGCCGCGGTGAGGTGGCTGCCAGCGAGGTCCAGGCACTGGGTGCAACCACGCGTGTGGCATACCACAGCCCCATCATCACGCTGATGGCGGTCACGCTCATCCCGCGTGCAGTGAGGAACAGGCTCCAGTACGGAGTGAACGCTCCGAGTGCCGCGTAGTAGAAGAGATAGAAGCTGGAGAGGCGGGCAGCAGGAACATTCATCGCGGCATGATGAAGCAAAAAAGGGACGGAGGGGATCAAGTCATTTGTGCCACAAGCGACTTGATCCCCTCCGTCCCCATTCTGTGTCATTCGGGATCGTAGTCGAGGTTGGAGGCCAGCCAGCGCTCGGCCTGGGCGAGCTCCACGCCCTTGCGCCGGGCGTAGTCGGTGACCTGCTCGCGGCTGAGGCGCCCGACCACGAAATACTGGCTTTGCGGATGACTGAAGTAGTAGCCCGACACTGCGGCGGTCGGAAGCATCGCAAAGCTCTCGGTCAGTTCCATGCCGGCGTTGGCCTCGGCCCGCAGCAGATCGAACAGGCGCCGCTTCTCGCTGTGATCGGGGCACGCCGGATAGCCGGGGGCGGGGCGGATGCCACGGTACTGCTCATCGATCAGGGCGTCGTTGTCCAGCGTCTCGGCCTGGTCATAACCCCAGAATTCCGTGCGTACACGCTGATGCAGGCGCTCGGCCAAGGCTTCGGCGAAGCGGTCGGCCAGGGCCTTCAGCAGGATCGCGTTGTAGTCGTCATGCTCGGCTTCGAAGCGCGCAACGTGGGCATCGATGCCGATGCCGGCGGTGACCGCGAACGCGCCGATCCAGTCCTGCCTGCCGCTGTCGGTCGGCGCGATGAAATCGGCCAGGCAGAAATCCGGGCGCTCGGCCGGCTTGTCCACCTGCTGGCGCAGGAAGTGCAGGGTGGTCTCGCCCTGTGGGTGCTGCACGCGCACGTCGTCGCCGACGCTGTTGGCCGGCCACAGGCCGAACACGGCCTTGGCGCTCAGCCACTTCTCGCCGACGATGCGGTCGAGCATCGCGCGGGCATCGCGGTACAGCTCGCTGGCCTGGCTGCCGACGATCTCGTCGGTGAGGATCGCCGGGAACTTGCCGGCAAGCTCCCAGGCCTGGAAGAACGGCGTCCAGTCGATGTACTCGACCAGCTCGGCCAGCGGATAGTCATCGAAGACGTGCAGGCCCGGCTGCTTCGGTGCGGGCGGCGTGTAGTTCCCCCAGTCGCCCTGGAACTTCTGCCCGCGTGCATGTTCCAGCGACACCAGGCGCTTGGCATCGCCACGATTGCGGTGCCGTGCCCGGATCTCGGCATAGTCGGCCTCGTTGGCGGCAACGAAGGCTTCGCGCAGGTCGCGCGAGATCAGCGACTGGGCCACGCCGACCGCGCGCGAGGCGTCCTTCACCCACACCGTAGGCGCTTTGTAGTGCGGGTCGATCTTCAACGCGGTGTGCGCGCGCGAGGTGGTGGCGCCGCCGATCAGCAGCGGCAGATTGAAACCCTGGCGCTCCATCTCGCGGGCGACGTGGCTCATCTCCTCCAGCGAGGGAGTGATCAGACCGGACAGGCCGATCAGGTCGGCATTGTGCTCGCGCGCGGCATCGAGGATCTTCTGCGCCGGCACCATCACGCCAAGGTCGACCACCTCGAAGTTGTTGCAGGCCAGGACCACGCCGACGATGTTCTTGCCGATGTCATGCACATCGCCCTTCACCGTGGCCATGATGATCTTGCCGTTGCTCTTGGCAGTGTCGCCGCTGCGCGCCTTCTCCGCCTCGATGTACGGCAGCAGGTAGGCCACGGCCTTCTTCATTACACGCGCGGATTTCACCACCTGCGGCAGGAACATCTTGCCGGCGCCGAACAGGTCACCGACGATGTTCATGCCGTCCATCAGCGGGCCTTCGATCACGTCCAGCGGGCGGCTGGAGGCCTGTCGGGCCAGTTCGGTGTCTTCCTCAACGAAGGCATCCAGGCCGTTGACCAGTGCATGCGCCAGGCGCTGCGCCACCGGCTTGTCGCGCCAGGCCAGGTCTTCGGTCTTCGCCGCACCCTTCCTGCCCTTGTAGCGCTCGGCGATCTCCAGCAGGCGTTCGGTGGCATCGCTGCGGCGGTTGAGGATCACATCCTCCACGCGCTCACGCAGCTCCGGCTCCAGCTCATCGTAGATCGGCATGGCACCGGCATTGACGATGCCCATGTCCATGCCGGCGGCGATGGCGTGGTACAGGAACACCGAATGGATGGCCTGGCGCACCGTTTCGTTGCCGCGGAACGAGAACGAGACATTGGAGACGCCGCCGGACACATGGCAGTGCGGCAGCGTCTGCTTGATGATGCGGGTGGCTTCGATGAAGTCCACCGCATAGTTGTCATGTTCTTCGATGCCAGTGGCGACGGCGAAGATGTTCGGGTCGAAGATGATGTCCTGCGGCGGGAAGCCGATCTCGTCGACGAGGATGCGGTAGGCGCGGGTACAGATCTCGACCTTGCGCGCACACGTATCGGCCTGCCCGCTTTCATCGAAGGCCATCACCACCGCGGCGGCGCCATAGCGCAGGACCTTGCGCGCGTGTTCGCGGAAAAGCGCCTCGCCTTCCTTCAGCGAGATCGAGTTGACCACGCTCTTGCCCTGCAGGCACTTCAGGCCGGCCTCGATCACGCTCCACTTGGAGGAGTCGACCATCACCGGGATGCGGGCGATGTCCGGCTCGGACATGATCAGGTTGAGGTAGCGGGTCATCGCCGCTTCCGAATCGATCAGGCCCTCGTCCATGTTGACGTCGAGGATCTGCGCGCCGCTTGCCACCTGCTGGCGGGCCACGTCCACCGCTTCTTCGTAGCGGCCTTCCTTGATCAGCTTGCGGAACTGCGCGCTGCCGGTCACGTTGGTGCGTTCGCCGACGTTGATGAACAGCAGGTCCGGGGTGATGACCAGGGGTTCCAGGCCGGACAGGCGGGTAGGGCGGACAGGCGTCATGGCAGGCGTCGGCTCAGCAGCAATAGGGCGGGAAGTGCGGAACGGTGGCGGCGACATTCATGCGGCCTGCTCCCGGGTGCCGGGCAGTGCGCGCGGCGGCAGCCCGGCCACAGCCGCGGCAATGGCGCGGATATGGTCGGGCGTGGAGCCGCAGCAGCCGCCGACCAGGTTCAGCAGGCCATCTTCGGCGAAGCCTCGCAGGGTGCTGGCCATGTCCTCCGGCGTCTCGTCATACTCGCCGAAGGCATTGGGCAGGCCGGCATTGGGGTGTGCGCTGACGTAGCAGTCGGCGACCTGCGCAAGGGTTTCCACGTGCGGTCGCATCGCATCGGCGCCCAGCGCGCAGTTCAGCCCGATCGACAGCGGCCGTGCATGCGCCAGCGAGGCATGGAAGGCTTCCGCAGTCTGCCCGGACAGGGTGCGACCGGAAGCGTCGGTGATAGTGCCGGAGATCATCACCGGCAACCGCGCGCCGCGCGCATCGAACGCTTCCTCCAGCGCATACAGCGCGGCCTTGGCGTTGAGCGTGTCGAAGATGGTCTCGACCATGATGGTGTCGGAGCCGCCGTCGATCAGGCCCTCGATGGCTTCGCGGTAGGTGTCGCGCAGTTCGTCGAAGCTGGTGTTGCGGAAGCCCGGATCGTTCACGTCCGGGCTGATCGAGGCGGTGCGGCTGGTCGGGCCGATCACCCCGATCACGAAGCGCGGCTTCCCCGGGGTGGTTGCGGCCGCGGCGTCACAACAGGTGCGCGCGACCGCAGCGCCGGCCTTGTTCAACTCGTACACCAGGTGTTCGAGGTGGTAGTCGGCCTGGCTGACCGAGGTTGCATTGAAGGTGTTGGTCTCGACCAGGTCCGCGCCCGCTTCCAGGTAGGCGGTGTGGATGTCTGCGACGATCTGCGGCCGGGTCAGCAGCAGCAGATCGTTGTTTCCCTTCAGGTCATGGCCCTCCGGCGTGCCGTGGTCGCAGCCGGGGCCATGGCTGTGATCGTAACCGCCGGCGAAGCGTTCGCCACGGTAATCGTCTTCCTGCAGGCCGTGGCGCTGGATCATCGTGCCCATCGCACCGTCGATGATCAGGATCCGCTCGCGCAGGGCGTCGAGCAGGGCGTTGGCACGCTCAGGATGCAACCAGGGCAGGGCAGGCATGGCGTTCTCGGGCTCAGGGTTTGTGGGCGATCAGCGAAATCACTTCGAAGTGCGGCGGACGCTTCTCGCGGGTGACCGTCTCCAGGCTGGATACCTGCAGGCCGGCCTTGTCGACGAACCTGCGCAGCTCCTTGTCGCTGAAGCCGAGGTTGACGTGGCCGTAGGCTTCCACCGCGGCCTTGTGTTCGTGGCGGGCCAGGCTGCACAGCAGCAGGCGCCCGCCCGGGCGCAGCACGCGCGCGCCTTCGGTCACCGCCTGCGCCGGCTTGCTGGCGTAGGTCAGCGCGTGCATCAGCACTACCAGATCGAAACTGTTGTCCTTGAAGGGCAGCGCATGCATGTCGCCCTCGCGCACTTCCACGTTGGGCAGACGGCGCAGGCGCTCGCTGGCGGCGGCGACCACGCGCGCGCTGGTGTCGATGCAGATGTAGCGCTTGGAATGCGGGGCCACCAGTTCGGCCAGCACGCCGTCACCAGAGGCGATGTCCAGCACGTCGCCGGTCTCCAGCAGCGGCAGCGCGGTGCGGGCGAGGGCTTCCCAGGTGCGCCCCGGGGAGTAGTGGCGTTCCATGTCGCCGGCCACGCTGTCGGCCCAGTTCTGGTCGGAGGCGCGGTGGGCCAGCACGGCAGCGACGCGTTCAGCGTCCTGGCGCAGCAGCGGGTCATCGCTTCCGTTGCTCAAGGCATGCCACAATGCACGCTGCGCCGGGTCCAGCTGGGCCTCGTCGAAGCGGTAATAGGCCGATACGCCCGCACGGCGGTCGCGGACCAGGCCGGCTTCCTTCAGGCGCGCCAGGTGGGTGGACACGCGTGGCTGTGCCAGCCGGGTGATCGCCGACAGTTCGGCCACGGTCAGTTCCTCCTGCTCCAGCAGCGCCAGCAGGCGCACGCGGGTCGCATCGGCGAACACCTTCAGGCGGGTCGACCAGTCTTCAAGATCCATAAATATCTACCTATCGCGATATAGAGATATATTCACTGAAAGGGCCCGTCGCGGTCAAGTCGCCAGCGTACGGAAACAGCCGGGCCCCGGTACAATCGGGGCACCTGGGCGCGCCGTATGTAGCCCATAACTTCATGTACCCGGGAGGGTGTTGTGGATTTCAGCTTTACCGAAGAGCAGTTGATGCTGCAGGACGTTGCGCGGCGCATCGCGCAGGAGAAGATCGCCCCGAGCGCGGAGCACCATGACCGTACCGGCGAGTTCCCGCTCGACAACATCCGCCTGCTGGGCGAGAACGGCCTGATGGGCATCGAAGTGCCGACCGAATACGGTGGCGCGGGCATGGACCCGGTTGCGTACGTGCTGGCGATGGTGGAGGTCGCCGCCGCCGACGCAGCCCATTCGACCATCATGTCGGTCAACAACTCGCTGTTCTGCAACGGCATCCTCACCCACGGTACCGAGCAGCAGAAGCAGACCTACGTGCGTGCCATCGCCGAGGGCGAGGCCATCGGCGCGTTTGCGCTGACCGAGCCGCAGTCCGGCTCCGATGCCACCGCCATGCGCTGCCGCGCGGTGAAGCAGGCCGACGGCACCTTCGTCATCAACGGCAAGAAGAGCTGGATCACCTCCGGCCCCGTGGCCAAGTACATCGTGCTGTTCGCGATGAGCGAGCCGGACAAGGGCGCGCGCGGCATCACCGCCTTCCTCATCGATACCGACAAGGCGGGCTTCGGTCGCGGCAAGACCGAGCCGAAGCTGGGCATCCGCGCTTCGGCCACCTGCGAGATCGAGTTCAGCGATTACGTGGCGCGGGCCGAAGACGTGCTGGGCCAGGAAGGCGAGGGCTTCAAGATCGCCATGAGCGTGCTCGATGCTGGCCGCATCGGCATCGCCTCGCAGGCCATCGGCATCGCCCGCGCCGCCTATGAGGCGACCCTGGAATACGTGAAGGAGCGCAAGGCCTTCGGCGCGGCCATCGGCACCTTCCAGATGACCCAGGCCAAGATCGCCGACATGAAGTGCAAGCTGGACGCAGCGCTGCTGCTGACCCTGCGTGCCGCGTGGGTGAAGGGTCAGGGCAAGCGTTTCAGCACCGAAGCAGCGGTGGCCAAACTGACCGCTTCGGAAGCAGCGATGTGGATCACCCACCAGGCGGTGCAGATCCACGGCGGCATGGGGTACTCGAAGGAGATGCCGCTGGAGCGTTACTTCCGTGATGCCAAGATCACCGAGATCTACGAGGGCACCTCGGAGATCCAGCGCCTGGTGATCGCGCGCAACGAGACCGGGTTGCGCTGATGGACACGACGGGGCGGCGATTGCCGCCCCGTTTCCCTTGTGCGATCAACGTGGCAATCGGCAAACGATATCCGTTCCGTTCCATTCACAGACGATCTGCAGCGACTCAGGTGGAGCACCGGGGAACATGTTCACCCCATAGAGGCGACCGGAGTCGATCCATCGATCCAGATCGTCCCGGCTGTTGAAGTTGTAGGTGCCGGCGAAGTGTTGGGCCAGGCCGGGGCTGGTTGCCGCGCCGTCGGGAATCATGTTGCCATTGGCGTCCTTGCTCTGGCCTTGCACGTATCTGGCGGTGTCCACTGACGAAGAGACGATGGCCAGCGTAGTCTTCGAGCCATCGCGCCAGGTGATCCTGTAGATTGCACCGTCGATTCCGAGGGCCTTGCTGACGAAGCTCAGGCCGATCGAGGACAGGAATGTCGCCATGCTGTTCCAGGCCCTCGACGATGTCGTGGCGCCTGTGAATGCCTTGCCCATGGCGCTCTCCAGCCTGAATCGCTCGGTTGCCATCTGCACGACATCGTAGGCGTTGAGGTTCTTGTGCTCTTCCGGGAAGCCTATGCCGCTGGCGTACTGCGGGTCATCAGGATGAACCTCGTACTGGACTCCTCTTCCGGCCCATTGCCGCGGCGCGAACTGTACGGTTGGCACGTTGTTGTCGAGCATCCCCATGACCCGATTGAAGGATGCGTTGATTGGCCCGGGAATCTGCGCCCTGGTGGCGCGATAGCGACACAGCTTGCGATCGTATTCCACATCGAAACCATGGAGCCGGCGCTGCTGGAAGTCGGCGACGATGGTGGGCCCCGTGCCCGAGGACAGCGCCAGCGCGCGTGGATCGCGACAGTTGTCACAGACGAGGATGCCTGCCGCATGTGCGTCCTGGACGCTGCTGGCCGCGAGGAGCGCGCCAAGCAGAAGGGCGGGGCGGCTGAAGCGTCGTAGTGGTGCTCTTTCCATGAACTGTCTCCTGGGCGGCATCGGATCGATTGCCGTGGAGGCATCTGGATAGCAACGATCCGGGCGTGCCGCACTTCTGCGCGCCCAGGAATCCAAAGCGCGGGCCTTATGCGAAACCGGTAGACGCCTTGAGCGCCTCGTTGTGGGCGCAGCAGTGGAAGGGACTTTTCAGTACAGGCCGTATGCGACCGGTCTCCGGGCAGGCGACATGCCAACGATTCATTGGCATTCCCGCTCCTTGGTCGCAGAATGCTCCACCGTTCATGGACACCACCAGATGCTCATCTATCGAGGCGCAGGGCTGCTGACCCTGCTCACACCGATCGCTGCCGTGCTGCTCATCCTCATCCTGTTCCCGGATCCAGCGGCGGGTCGCGGCAATACTTCACTCAGCCAGGTCCTGCTGGCGTTCGGCCTTGGCTCAGCAATCAACACGGTGCTGGGTTTCGTGCTCAATCGAAAGCCGCGTGCACCTGGGCAGCATGCTCCGCATCACTTCTTCTTCCTGCCGATGCAATGGCCTGCACTGGCGATTGTGGCGGCATGCGTGGTGATCGCAGTGTTGCGCTGAGACGCTGCCCGGACAGCGCCCACCAAGGTTGGCGACTACCGGGTATGCCGTTGCCCCGGTAGATGCCAACCTGGGGCGGCATGGATCCAGAAGCGGCAACAAAAAAGGCCCCGGATCGCTCCGGGGCCTTTCTCGTTTCAGTTCACCGCTGGATCAACGATCCGGACGGTGTGCTGCATCCGCGTCGCGCTGGCGTTCCATGAACTCCTTGGACGGTTCATCCAGCTTGTCGCCAAGCATGCGGCGCACGACCACGAAGAACACCGGGATCATCAACAGGCCGAGCAGGGTGGCGAACAGCATGCCGCCGATCACGCCGGTACCGATGGCGTGGCGGGAGTTGGCGCCCGCGCCGGTGGAGATCGCCATCGGGATCACGCCCATGATGAACGCGAACGAGGTCATCAGGATCGGGCGGAAACGCAGGCGGGCCGCTTCGATGGTGGCATCGCGCAGGTTCTTGCCGGCGGCGCGCTGCTCCACCGCGAACTCCACGATCAGGATCGCGTTCTTCGCCGCAAGGCCGATCACGGTGATCAGGCCGATCTTGAAGAACAGATCGTTGGGCAGGCCGCGCAGCATCGACAGGCCGAGGGCACCGAGCACACCCAGCGGCACCACCAGCAGCACCGCCACCGGGATCGACCAGCTCTCATACAGCGCGGCCAGGCACAGGAACACCACTACGATCGACAGCACCAGCAGCAGCGTCGCCGCGTTGCCAGCCAGGATTTCCTGGTAGGACATGCCCGACCAGTCGTAGCCGAAGCCGGCCGGCAGATCGTCGTTGACGATGCTCTCCATGGTCTGCATCGCCTCGCCCGAGCTGGTACCCGGGGCCTGCGAGCCGACGATGTTGATCGCCGAGTAGCCGTTGTAGCGGCTCAGCGACGGCGGTGCCGACACCCATTCGGACTTGACCACCGTGTTCAGCGGGATCATCGAATTGGTGCCATCGGCGTTCCTGGTCAGGCTGGAGGGGCTGTAGAAGCTCTTCAGCGATTCCTGGCCGGTGCGGTACGGACCATCGGCCTGCATGGTCACGCGCTTGATGCGGCCTTCGTAGAAGAAGTCGTTGACGTACACCGGGGCCAGCATCAGCTGGATGGTGCTGTACACGTCCGACACCGACATGCCCATCGACTGCGCCTGCACGCGGTCCACATGCAGCTGCAGCTGCGGCGCGTTTTCCAGGCCGTTCGGGCGCACGCCGACCAGGTGGTCCGGCTTCTGCGCGGCCTGGCCGAGCAGGATGTTGCGGGCCTGCGTCAGCTGCTCGTAACCGGCACCGCTGCGGTCCTGCAGCCACATGTCGAAGCCGCCGAACTGGCCAAGGCCCTGCACGGTGGGCAGGTTGACCACGAAGATCTGCGCTTCCTTGATGCCGTAGAACGCGCCGTTCATGTTCTGGATGAACTCGGGCGCGGTGAACTTGCGTTCCTCCCACGGCTTCAGGCGGATGAAGCCCATGCCGACGTTCTCGCCGGAACCGACGAAGCTGAAGCCGGCCACCTGCAGCATGCCTTCATAGCCATCCTGCTTTTCCAGGATGCCACGCATCTGCGCGAACACTTCGTTGGTCTGGCCCTTGGTCGAGCCCGGCGGCAGCTGCACGATCGCCAGCGCATAGCCCTGGTCTTCTTCCGGCAGGAAGCTGCCCGGCATGCGGGTGAACAGGAAGCCGCACAGTGCGGTCAGCACCACGAACAGGATCATCCAGCGCGGCGCATGGCGCACCGCCGAGGTGATGTGGCCGACATAGGTGTGGCTGATCTTGTCGTAGTACTTGTTGAAGGTGCGGTAGACGATGTTCGGATTGTCGTTGTGCGTCGGCTTCAGGAAGGTCGCGCACAGCGCCGGGGTGAAGCCCAGCGCCAGGAACGCCGAGAACGCCATCGAAATGGCGATGGTCAGGGCGAACTGCTTGTAGATCTCACCGGCGGCGCCGCCCTGCAGGGCGGACGGGATGAACACCGCAGCCAGCACGACGGTGATCGCCACCACCGCGCCGGTGATCTGGGTCATCGCCTTCTGCGTGGCCGGCTTCGGCGCCAGGCCCTCCTCGGTCATGATGCGTTCGACGTTCTCGATCACCACGATCGCGTCATCGACCACGATGCCGATCGCCAGCACCATCGCGAACAGGGTCAGCTGGTTGATCGTGAAGCCGATCATCCACATGCCCAGGAAGGTACCGAGCAGCGCCACCGGGATGACCAGGGTCGGGATCAGCGTGGCGCGGAAGTTCTGCAGGAAGATCAGCATCACCAGGAACACCAGGAACACTGCTTCAAACAGCGTCTTGACCACTTCCTGGATCGAGATCTTGACGAAGGTGGTGCTGTCGTACGGCGAGAACCAGGTCACCCCGGCCGGGAAGCTGGGCTGCAGCTCGTCCATCTTGGCGCGCACCGCCTCGGCCACGTTCAGGGCGTTGGCGCCCGGCAGCAGCTGGATGGCGAAGGCACCGGTCGGCTTGCCGTTGTACTGGGTGTCGAAACCGTAGTTGTTGGCACCGAAGGCAACGCGGGCGATGTCCTTCAACAGCACCCGCGAGCCGTCAGCGTTGGCGCGCAGGATGATGTTCTCGAACTCCTGCGGCGAACTGAAGCGGCCTTCGGCCGAGACCGTGGCGGTGAAGTGCTGGCCTTCCGGCGACGGATCCGAGCCAAGCGCACCGGCGGCGAACTGCACGTTCTGCGCGCGCACCGCAGCCAGCACCTGGCTGGCCGACAGGCCATAACCCTGCATCTTTTCCGGGTTCAGCCAGATGTTCATGGCGTACTCGGAACCGAACTGCTGGGTGCTGCCGACGCCGGGGATACGCGAGACCTGGTCGAGCACGCGCGAACCAACGATGTCGTTCAGCGCATCACGATTGATGGTCGGGGTATCGGACTGCAGCGCCACCACCATCAGGAAGCCGGCGTTGGCCTTGGCCACCACCACGCCCTGCTGGGTCACCTCCGAAGGCAGTCGGGGCGTGGCCAGCGAGACCTTGTTCTGCACCTGCACCTGGGCGATGTCCGGATCGGTACCCGTCTCGAAGGTCAGGGTGATCTGCGCACGGCCGTTGGACGACGAGGAAGAGCTGAAGTACAGCAGGTGATCGATACCGGTCAGCTGCTGCTCGATCACCTGGGTGACCGATTTTTCCGTGGTGTCGGCACTGGCGCCCGGGTAGGTGGCCGAGACGGTGACCTGCGGCGGGGCGATGTTGGGATAGGATTCCACGCCCAGGTTGAGGATCGCGATCACGCCGCTGAGCGAGATCAGGATCGCCACCACCCAAGCGAAGACTGGATGTTCGATGAAAAATTTAGGCATGACGGAAGGTTCCCGTTACTGCTTGTTCGAATCAGTGGCGGCCGGCTTGGCCGCATCGGCCTGCTCGGGCTTGGCCGCGTCGGCCGGTGCCTTGCCAGCAGCCGGTGCGGTGCCCGCCGCAGCGGCGCCGCCTGCGGCCGGCTTGCCGGTGGCGTCCTGCCCCGGGGTCCACGGCTTGGCGACCGCCGGTGCACCTTCCTTGACCTTCTGCACGCCGGCCACGATCACCTTGTCGCCGGCGGCCAGGCCGTCGCTGACCAGCCAGTTGCCGTTCTGCGCGCCATCGGTCTTCACGTTCTTGCGCGCGACCTTGCCGTCGGCGCCGACCACCATCACGTAGCCGCCGGTGGTGTCGCGCAGCAGGGCCTGCTGCGGTACCAGGAAGGCATTGTTGCGTTCGCCCAGGTTGGCCTGGAAGCTGACGAAGGCGCCCGGCAGCAGGATCTGCTGCGGGTTCGGCAGCAACGCGCGCAACGAGACCGCACCGGTGGCCGGGTCGACCGTGGTCGAGGAGAAGTCCAGGGTGCCCGGCTCACTGTAGGTGCTGCCATCGGCCAGCTTGACGTTCACCGTGGCCTTGCCGTCGCCCGACAGCGCCAGCGCGCCCTTGGCCTGTTGCGCGCGCAGCTGGGTCAGCTCGTCCACGCTCAGCGAGAAGTTCACGTACAGCGGGTCGAGCTGGTCGACGGTGGTCAACAGGGTCACATCGCCCTGGCCGACCAGCGCGCCTTCGGTGACCTGCTGCTTGTTGGCCACGCCGCTGATCGGTGCGGTTACTTCGGTGTAGCCCAGGCTGATGCGCGAGGAAGTCACCGCTGCTTCGGCCTGCTTGACCGCCGCCAGCGCGGTACGCTCGGCCGATTCAGCGTTGTCCAGGTCGGACTTGGAGACGAACTGCTGCGGCGCCAGCGAACGTGCACGGTTGGCGGCCACCTTGGCGTTGGCGTAGGTCGCGCGGGCCGAGGCCAGCTGTGCTTCGGAGGCGTTGAGCGAGGCACGCAGCGGCGCTGGGTCGATCAGGAACAGGGTCTGGCCCTGCTTGACCTGCGAGCCTTCCTGGTAGACGCGCTTGAGCAGCACGCCCGGCACGCGCGCACGCACGTCGGCGCTGCGGAACGGCGACAGGCGACCGACCAGCTCGCGCTGCAGCGGCAGGGTCTGCGGCTTGGCGTCGATCACGCCCACCTCCGGCGGCGGGGGCGTCTGCTGTTCCGGCTTCTTGCAGGCAGCCAGCGCGACAGCAACGGCGCACGTCAAGGCAAGGGTGCGGAGTGGGGCGGTCATCAGGAGGAACTCCGGGGTTGGTTTGAAGACGGGGCCGGCGACGGCTGAGGCGCGAAGGCGCGCAGGAAGCTGTCGACGGAGAACTCTGCCCAGCGCCGACGCAACCGCGCGTCATCACGATGGGGGGTATGGAAACGCTGTTTGTCGAAATCCTGACCGGCAATCATGCTCAGCAGCAGTTCGGCCATGAAGTGCGGGTCGTCATGCCGGAGCTGGCCACGCATGCAAACGGTTTCAATCCATTCAGCAAGATGAAGCGTCAGTGCGCCGGCTCCGTGCCGGTACAGCGTACGCGCCTCTTCGGGAAACTGGGCCGCGTCGGCGGCGATCAGCCGGCAGGCCTGGCCCACGTGCGGTTGGTTGAAGTGCTCCAGGAAGTCGGTGGCGAACTGGAGCAGGCTGGCACGCAGGTCGTCAGTGCGGAGTGCACGAACCATGGCGCCGGTAGCGTGGCCGACGTGGCGCTGCATCACCCGGCGCAGCAGTTCCTGCTTGCTGCCGTAGCGCGAGTACAGGGTCTGCTTGGAGCAGCCGGCGTGCTGGGCAACCGCCTCCATGCTCATCTGCATGCCCTGCTGGGCCAGCAGTTCGCGTACGGCGTCGAACACACGCTCATCGCGTGCATCGAGGGCAACGGGGACGTAGGCCGGGTTCACGCGGTGGACTATACCGTCCAGTTCAGGATTGTGGAATCGCATCGGCGTCGCCGCGTGTGTCTTCCGGTAACACGTTTTGCCGATCCTGTCGGCAGTGCTGAAACAGGCGCCAGCACCATACCGGTGCGAACTGAATAGGCGTTTAAACCGCAGCAAACCCGAATCTGCTTATTCCGTCCTGCAGCAAGGCCTTTTCGCGCGGTAGGGCTACAATTTCATTTTCCCAACTGAGCAAGCGCATCGCTCTGCCATGAAACCGCAAAAAACCGCAGCCAAGACCGTGAAGAACAAGACGAAACCAGCAGAGTCGGAGGTCGCAGTGACCGCTGGTTTCTCCCTGGAGCCGGTGTACACGGCCTTGCGCAAGCGCTACCCCGCGGCCGCACAGGCCGAAGCAGTGGCCTTTGCCACTGACTTCTACAAGCGCATGGAGTCGGACGAGTTCCCGCACCACAGCGCTGAAGAGTGGGCCGCTCTCGCGGCTGAGACGCTGGAATTCGCGCGTGCCCGCAAGGCCGGCAAGGCCAACGTCCGCGTGTTCAATCCGACCGCGAAGGCCAACGGTTGGGAATCGCCGCACACCGTGCTGCAGATCGTCAACGATGACATGCCCTTCCTCGTCGATACGGTCACCATGTCGCTGGCCGAGCAGGGCGTGGGCGTCCACGTGCTGGGCCACCCGGTGCTGCGCTTCACCCGCGACAAGGCCGGCAAGCTGGTCAAGGTCGGCGAGGGTGATGCCGAATCGGTGATGCTGCTGGAGATCGACCGCCAGCCGGCCGAAGCCATGGCCGCCATCGAACAGGCCATCAACAAGGCGCTGGACGAAGTGCGCGCGATCGTGCGCGACTGGCAGCCGATGAAGGACAAGGCGTTGGCGCTGGCCGACGACCTGGGCAAGCGCCAGCTGCCGGTCGACGATGCATCGCGCAAGGAAGCACAGGAGTTCCTGCGCTGGGCCGCCGACAACCACTTCACCTTCTTCGGCTACCGCGAGTACCGCGTCGAGAAGCAGGGCAAGGAAGACGTACTGGCGCCGCTGAACGACACCGGCCTGGGCCTGATGCGCGGCAAGGACAAGTCCGCCGCCCGTCCGGTCAAGACTCTGGCCGCGCAGGGCCTGAACGCCACGGCCGGCCTGAAGGATGCGCTGATCCTGACCAAGACCAATGCCCGTTCGCGCGTGCACCGCGCCGGCTACATGGACTACATCGGCGTGCTGGAATTCGACGCCAAGGGCAAGATCATCGGCGAGCAGCGCTTCCTTGGCCTGTTCACCTCCAGCGCCTACAACCGTCGCCCGTGGGAGATCCCGCTGGTGCGCCAGCGCCACGAGCACGTGATGAAGCAGTCGGGCCTGGCTCCGGCCAGCCACAGCGGCAAGGCCCTGCGCCACATCCTGGAAACCCTGCCGCGCGAAGAGCTGTTCCAGTCCAGCGAGGACGAACTGTTCCGCACCGCGATGGGCGTGCTGGGCCTGCAGGAGCGCGTGCGCAGCCGCCTGTTCCTGCGCCGCGACAAGTACAGCCGTTTCATCTCCGCGCTGGTCTACCTGCCGCGCGAGCGCTTCAACACCGACGTGCGCCTGCGCATCGAAGCGATGCTGAAGGACGCGCTGCACGGCGAGTACGTGGACAGCTCGGTGGTGCTGGGCGAATCGCCGCTGGCCCAGGTGCACCTGATCGTGCGCCCGAAGCCGGGTGAAATGCTCGACGTTGATACCGCCGAACTGGAGCAGAAGCTGGCCCAGGTCCTGCGCAACTGGCAGGACGACCTGCGCGAAGCGCTGGTGGCCCGCCACGGCGAGACCGAAGGCCTGCGCATCGCCGCCCGCATCGGCAAGGCGCTGCCGGCCGGTTACATCGAAGACAACAGCACGGCTGTTGCGGCCAACGATGTCAGCCAGCTTGATGCCCTGACCGGCCCGGACGACCTGCGCCTGAGCCTGCAGGCCGTGCCGCGCGAAAGCGGTGATGGCCTGCGCCTGAAGCTGTATCGCCAGCTGGACGACATCCCGCTGTCGGACGCGCTGCCGATGATGGAAAACATGGGCCTGCGCGTGATCGCCGAGCGTCCGTACCGCCTGTCGGTCGACAACGCCCCGGTGTACGTGCAGGACTTCGAGGTCGAATCGACCGCCGGCGCGATCGATGCCGCCAGCGTCGATGAAGCCTTCGGCGAGACCTTTGCCCGCGTCTGGCACGGCGATGCCGAGAACGACGGCTTCAACCGCCTGGTGCTGGCTGCCGGCCTGCACTGGCGCCAGGTCGCCATGCTGCGTGGCTACTGCAAGTACCTGCTGCAGACCGGCGTGCCGTTCTCGCAGGCCTACGTGGAAGGCACCTTCGCGCGCTACCCGCTGCTGGCCCGACTGCTGGTCGAGCTGTTCGAAGCGCGCTTCGATCCGGCTACCGGCCACGAGAGCAAGGAGGACATCGCCGCCGGCCAGGCCCAGCTGAAGGCCCACTTCGACGTGCTGGCTGCTGGCGACGACGCCACCCTGAAGGTGCTCAAGACCGTGGTCGACGCCCGCAAGGGTGACCGCGACGCGCAGATGCAGGCCGCGCGCGATGCGCTGCTGAAGCTGATGGACCGTGTGTCCAGCCTGGACGAGGACCGCATCCTGCGCTCGTTCATGGGCGTGATCGACGCGACCCTGCGCACCAGCTACTACCAGACCGATGCCAACGGCCAGCACGGCCATGTCATCAGCTTCAAGTTTGATTCGGCGCTGGTGCCGGACCTGCCGAAGCCGCGCCCGTACCGCGAGATCTTCGTCTACGGCCCGCGCGTGGAAGGTACCCACCTGCGCTTCGGCGCGGTCGCCCGTGGTGGCCTGCGCTGGTCGGATCGTCGCGAAGACTTCCGTACCGAAGTGCTGGGCCTGGTCAAGGCGCAGATGGTCAAGAACACCGTGATCGTGCCGGTCGGCGCGAAGGGCGGCTTCTTCGCCAAGACCCCGCCGGTGAACGGCGACCGCGACGCGATCTTCGCCAACGGCGTGGCCTGCTACAAGCTGTTCATCCAGGGCCTGCTGGACATCACCGACAACATCGTCAACAACAAGATCGTGCCGCCGGTGGATGTCGTGCGCCACGACATGGACGATCCGTACCTGGTGGTGGCCGCCGACAAGGGCACCGCGACCTTCTCCGACATCGCCAACGGCCTGGCCATCGCGCACGGCTTCTGGATGGGCGATGCGTTCGCCTCCGGTGGTTCGGTTGGCTATGACCACAAGGGCATGGGCATCACCGCACGCGGTGCGTGGGAATCGGTCAAGCGCCACTTCCGTGCTCTGGGCCGTGACAGCCAGACCCAGGACTTCACTGCGGTCGGCGTCGGCGACATGTCCGGCGACGTGTTCGGCAACGGCATGCTGCTGTCGCGCCACATCCGCCTGGTCGCTGCCTTCGACCACCGCCACATCTTCCTGGACCCGAACCCGGATGCGGCCACCACGTTCGTCGAACGTGAGCGCCTGTTCACCGTGCCGCGTTCGAGCTGGGCTGACTACGACGCCAAGCTGATCAGCAAGGGCGGTGGCGTGTACCCGCGCAGCCTGAAGTCGATCGAGATCACCCCGCAGGTGCGTGAAGCGCTGGGCCTGGATGACAACGTCAAGGCGCTGTCGCCGAACGATCTGATGAGCGCGATCCTGAAGGCACCGGTCGACCTGCTGTGGAACGGCGGCATCGGTACCTACGTGAAGGCTGCCAGCGAGCAGCACAGCGATGTCGGCGACCGCGCCAACAACGCCCTGCGCGTGAACGGGGGCGAGCTGCGCTGCAAGGTGGTGGGCGAGGGCGGCAACCTGGGCATGACCCAGCTGGGCCGCATCGAAGCCGCCCAGGCCGGCGTGCTGCTCAACACCGACTTCATCGACAACTCGGCCGGTGTGGACACCTCCGACCACGAGGTCAACATCAAGATCCTGCTCAACGATGTGGTGCGGGCCAAGAAGCTGACCGTCGAGCAGCGCAACAAGCTGCTGGCCTCGATGACCGATGAAGTCGCCGAGCTGGTGCTCAATGACAACTACCGCCAGAACCAGGCGCTGAGCCTGATGGAGCGGATGGCGGTCAAGCGCCTGGGTTCCAAGCAGCACTTCATCCGTACCCTGGAACAGCAGGGCCTGCTGGATCGCCAGATCGAGTTCCTGCCGTCCGACGCCGAGCTGTCCCAGCGCAAGGCGCGCGGCCAGGGCCTGACCCGCCCGGAACTGTCGGTGCTGCTGTCCTACTCGAAGCTGGTGGCGTTCGCCCAGCTGCTGGAATCGGACATCCCGGAAGATCCGTACCTGTCCAAGGAACTGCAGCGTTACTTCCCGACCCCGCTGCAGAAGAAGTACGCCGACGCGATGGAGCGTCACCGCCTGAAGCGCGAAATCATCGCCACGGCCGTGACCAACCAGACCATCAACCGCATGGGCGCCACTTTCCTGATGCGCATGCAGGAAGACACCGGCCGTTCCATCGCCGAGGTCGCCAAGGCCTACACCATCAGCCGCGAAACACTGGATGCACGCGCGCTGTGGGCGCAGATCGATGCACTCGACGGCAAGGTGCCGGAGTCGGTGCAGATCGACGCACTGGAAGTGATCTGGAAGCTGCAGCGTTCGTTCGTGCGTTGGCTGCTGTCGCGCCCGGGCGCGATGCCGGGCATCACTGAAGCGGTCAACCGCTACCAGGGTCCGTTCAACGACATCCGCGTTGCCTCGGGTGTGCTGCCGGATTCGCAGCGTCCGACCTACGAAGCCCTGGTGGCCGAGTGGAAGGAAAAGGGCCTGCCGTCCGCGCTGGCGCAGCAGCTGGCCGAACTGCACTTCCTGGAGCCGGCGTTCGACATCATCGAACTGGCCCGCACCCGCAAGCTGAAGCCGGTGGACGTGTCCAAGGTCCACTTCCGCCTGGGCGATGCCCTGCAGCTGCCGTGGCTGTTCGAGCAGGTCGATGCGCTGGAGGTCAACGGTCGTTGGCACGCCGTGGCACGTGGCGTGCTGCGTGACGAACTGGCGGCCAACCACCGCAACCTGGCCGGCCAGGTGCTGGGCACCAAGGGCAGCAGCGCGGAAGCCAAGGTCGCAGCCTGGATGGGCCGTGACGACAACAGCCTGCGCTTCACCCTGGCGATGCTGGCCGAACTGGCCGAGCAGAAGACCCTGGACTACCCGACCGTTTCAGTCGCGGTGCAGCGCCTGGGCCAGCTGGCGGCACACGGCGCGTAAGTGAAGTAGTGCCAGGCCATGCCTGGCATGCGTGAACCGGAACGGCCCCGCGAAAGCGGGGCCGTTCTGTTTCTGCCCTTGACCTTTGCGACCACCTGACCCGACGCCGGCCGTGAACCTGCCAGGTGGATGACCGGCCCGTCCGCCGGGACCGTGAGCGCCATGGATGGCGCGACCGAGCCCCCATGGATGGGTTTACGGCGTGTCCCGGCGGACGGGCCGGTCATCCGCCCAGCGGGGTCCAGCCCCCGGCGCTCGGTTATGCTCTCCCTCATGCCTTCCCCCCGGATCCACCGATGAGCGACACCCCCCGCATCGCTTTCCTGGCCAGCACCGCCGAGCCCGCGCAGATGGCCCGCGCGGCGATGATCTCGCGTTATGGCGATCACGCGCCGGAGCAGGCCGACGTGCTGTGCCCGCTGGGGGGCGACGGCTTCATGCTGCAGACCCTGCATCGGCATGGGCACCTGGGCAAGCCGGTGTTCGGCATGAAGCTGGGCACGGTCGGCTTCCTGATGAACCAGTACCGTGGAGACGACGACGTGCAGGCCCGCATCGCACGCGCAGAACCGGCCAACCTGCGCCCGCTGGAAATGGTGGCGCTGACCGAGTCCGGCACCAGTACCGGTTCGCTGGCCTACAACGATGTTTCGCTGCTGCGCCAGACCCGGCAGGCCGCGCATATCGGTATCGATCTGAACGGCCAGGAGCGCGTGGCCGAACTGATCGGCGACGGCGTGCTGGTGGCCACCCCGGCCGGCAGTACCGCCTACAACTATTCCGCGCATGGTCCGGTGCTGCCGCTGGGCTCGCACACCATCGCGCTGACGCCGTTGGCCCCGTACCGGCCGCGGCGCTGGCGCGGCGCGATCCTGAAGGCCGATACCGAAGTGCGCTTCCGCGTGCTCGATCCGTACAAGCGCCCGGTCAGCGTGACTGCCGATTCGCACGAGACCCGCGACGTGGTCGAGGTGACCATCCGTGAGTCGAAGGACCGCCGCGTGACCCTGCTGTTCGACCCGGAGCACAACCTGGAAGACCGGATCCTGAGCGAACAGTTCGTTTTTTGAGGACAATGGGCAGCCGGCCGTGCCGACCGCTTGAAGGACCCCCACCGATGGGCGACAACTCCCCCCGTTTGCTGACCGTCGCGGTGACCTCGCGCGCGCTGTTCGACCTCGAGGAAAGCCACGCGCTGTTCGAGAGCGATGGCGTGGCTGCCTATGCCGAATTCCAGCGCCAGCACGAGGACGATATCCTCGGCCCCGGCGTGGCGTTTCCGGTGGTACGCAAGCTGCTGGCTTTGAACCAGGGCGCCAGCCCGGAGAATCCTCGCGTCGAGGTGATCCTGCTGTCGCGCAACTCGGCCGATACCGGCCTGCGCATCTTCAATTCGATCCAGCACTACGGCCTGGGCATCATCCGCGCAACGTTCACTGCCGGCGAGCCGACCTGGCCGTATGTGAAGCCGTTCGGCACCGACCTGTTCCTGTCAGCCAACCCGGAATCGGTGCGCAGCGCGCTGCGCCACGGCATCGCCGCAGCGACCATCCTGCCCAAGCCGCCCGGCGAGACCGCGGCAGCGGCGGCCGACCAGATCGATACCGGTCGCCCGGCCGGCCAGTTGCGCATCGCCTTCGACGGTGACGCAGTGATCTTCGGTGACGAGAGCGAGCGCATCTCACGCGAGCAGGGCGTGGAGGCGTTTGGCCGGCACGAGCGTGAACGGGCCCGCGAACCCCTCAGCGGCGGCCCATTCCGCGGTTTCCTGTCGGCCCTGCATACGCTGCAGGAAGTGTTCCCGGTCGGCGAGAGCGCACCGATCCGCACTGCGCTGGTGACCGCACGCTCGGCACCGGCGCATGAGCGGGTAATCCGCACCCTGCGCGAGTGGGGAGTGCGCCTGGACGAAGCGCTGTTCCTCGGCGGCCGCCACAAGGGGCCGTTCCTGCAGGCGTTCGGTGCCGACATCTTCTTCGATGATTCGCAGCACAACATCGACAGTGCGCGAGAGCATGTGGCCGCCGGCCACGTACCGCACGGCGTCGCCAACGAGGGGTAAAACCATGCCGGGTGGGTGCCAACCGTTGGTTGGCACTGCCATGCATCGACGCCCACCAAGGTGGGCATCTACCAGAGCGCTGTACCGCGGTAGTCGCCAACCTTGGTTGGCGCCGTCCTGGATCCATGCCCACCAAGGTGGGCATCTACCGAAAGCAGCACCATCGAAGGGGCATGACCGGTCACGGGGTGGCCGACATCCCCAGCTGCAGATCCACCACCTTCCAGCGCAGGCCCTGCGGTTCCAGCACCACTTTCATCGGCGGCTGGTCGGGGCCGCGATCGACGTCGATCACGAAGCGGTCCAGCGCTTCGAAGTGATGCTCGGCGTTCTTCAATGGCCGTGCCGGCTCGGTCGCGCCGAAGGCATCACCGCCCTGCAGTTCATTGCGGCCGCGCTTCCACAGCACGTGGCCCTGCAGCATTGCGCCGATGCCGGTCGGGGTCACCATGGTTTCCACCGCTGCACCGCCGAGCTGGTCGCCGAGGTCGTAGAGCAGGGCGCCGAACGGGCTGGCGGCCACGTCCGGGCCGGCCTGGCGTACCAGATAGTCGTTGAGCTGGGCGCGCAGGCTGCTGCGCACGCGAGGGAAATCGACATAGCGTTCCAGTCGCGCCGTGTCGCGTTCTTCGATGGCCTTGGACAGGCCGTGCACGGCCATGTACGGGCCGCCGAACCACCACGCAGCCAAGGCCAGGACCAGCAGCACAGCCAGTGCAGTGAGCTTCTTCATGCTGTCCAGACTGCCGCAAGTGAGGCAGCCAGTGGTGAACGGCAGGTGATGCGGCTCAGAACTCCAGGTCCAGCGCCGCGCACAGGTAGTCAACGAACGGGCCGAGCCCAGCCAGGTCCTTGCCCAGCGTGGACAGCAGGCGCGGGCCGGTCATGGTGGCATCGTCCAGCGAGCGCCACATCACCCAGTTGCGGTGCTTGAGGTCGTCGATGAACTCGAAGTCGGCCGGGAAGCCACGCGGGGGCCGCACCAGCTTTTCGCTCTCCTCGAAATCGAAGCGTTTGCGCAGGGCCGGTGCATGCGCGGCGGCCTTCCAGCTGCCCGGATTGTCGAGGATGAAGTGGCGTACGCGGCGCTGGGTTTCCGGTTCCGGATGCCACAGGCCGGCGCCGACGAAGCTCTCGCCCGGCTGCAGGTGCACGTAGAACGAGGGCGCGGCCACTTCGCGGCGGCGCTCATGGAACAGGCGTGCACCCTGCCAGGTCTTGTAGGGCGACTTGTCGTTGGAAAAACGCGCGTCACGATGGATGCGGAACAGCGAGCCACCGACGCCACGGGTATCGGCGCGGAAGTGCTCGCTGACCTCGGCCAGCGCCGGCTGCAGGTCGCCCAGCAGGCGCAGGAACGGCTGCCGCACGTGGTCTTCGTACTGCTGGCGGTGATCGTTGAACCAGGCCTTGTCGTTGTGCCGCGCAAGGCTGCGCAGGAACTTGAAGCTGGCGTCCGAGAAATAAGTGCTCACAGCGTCTCCTGCAGGTGCTGGCCCCAGTCGCGCAGCGATTGCAGCAGGGCCTGGCGCCGGGTGTCATCGGGCGCTTCGGCGGCCAGTGCATCCAGCTGCTGCTGGTACTGGGGCAGGTTGAGTTCGCCCAGGCCGCCGTCTCCGAGCAGGCGCTGGCGGCGGTAATCCTGCCAGCGCTGGCGTTCAGGCGGCGCGAGGCTGTCGGGATGATTGCGCGCGCGGTAGCGGAACAGCAGCTCCGGCAGGCGCGGGTCGCGGAAGCGACCTTCCAGCGCGGCCAGCTGCTCGGGCGCGGTGGTGCGTGCGAGCGCAAGCAGCGGCTTGTCACCGTTGCCGAGGAAGCCGTCGTACAGCGAGGCATCGACGTCGGCCACGGTGGCGGCGCGGGGCTGGTTGTAGACCTGCCGGGCTTTTTCGGCCAGCTGCGGGGCGAACGCGCGCAGGCGCTCCACCTTGGCTTCGATCGCAGCCACATCCAGGCCGAGGCGCGCGTGGTCATCGGCGCGCAGGTGGTTCCAGGCGATCAGCGCCGGCACCTTGTTCAGATGCACTTCCTTCAGCGGTAACCGTGCCGCGCCTTCGGGCAGCTCGCTGGCGCGCATGTACAGGCGCTGTGCGATCACCTCGGCCGGCAGCTCCAGCAGATCGTCGATCTCGCCTTCCAGGTCGAACACGATCACCCGGTTGTTGATGGTCGGGTGCACGGCCAACGGCAGCACCGGTGCCGCGCACAGGCGGCTGGCCGGGTAGCGCATGGAAATGTGCAGCACCGGCTTCATCGCGGCCACGTCCAGCAGGCCGCCGACGAAGCGCTTGTCGCGCAGCTTCAGGGCGTAGTCCCACAGGCGTGGTTGCGACTGCTTGAACAGCCGCGCCATGCCGATGGTGGCGCGCACGTCGGACAGTGCTTCGTGTGCATCGCCTTCGCGCACGTGGTTGGCCTCGGCCAGGTGCTCAAGCTTGAACGAGGTGGCGCCATCCTCGCGCAGCGGCCACTGGATGCCGTCCGGGCGCATCGCGCGCATCAGCCGCAGCATGTCCAGCAGGTCCCAGCGCGAATTGCCGTTGCGCCACTCGCGTTCGTACGGGTCGTGGAAGTTGCGGAACAGCCCGTAGCGGACGAACTCATCGTCGAAGCGCAGCGTGTTGTAGCCCAGCGCGCAGGTGCCGGGGCGCGACAGCTGCTCGTTGATGCGGTCAAAGGCCTCGGCCTCGCTGATGCCCTCGGCCAGTGCCTGCTGCGGGGTGATGCCGGTAACCAGGGTGGCCATCGGCGAGGGCAGCAGGTCATCGGCCGGGCGCACGAAGAAGCTGACCGGGGTGTCGATTTCGTTGAGATCGGCGTCGGTGCGGATGGCGGCGAACTGCGAGATGCGCGTGCGCCGCGGGTCCTGGCCGAAGGTTTCCAGATCGTAGAACAGGAAGCTGTCAGCCATCAGTGCGCGCCCTCCAGGACCGGCAGCTGCGCGTGAATCTGCGCTTCCAGCGCGGCCCAGTCGATGTTGTCCAGTGAATCATGGCCGGTGGTGGCGGCCACCAGCATGTCGCGTTGCAGTTCGGTGCGGCGCAGCGCCTCGGCGTACGGCGTGTGCAGGAAGGTGACCATGGTGTAGTGCGGCACGAAGCGGGTCGGCCAGCGCCGCTGCAGTTCCTGTTCCAGTTCGCGCTGCAGCAGGAATGCAGGGTCGGCGACGCGGTCGCGCATTTCCAGGTAGTTCTCCAGCGCCATCTGCTGGATGGCACGTGCATTCGGCTTGCGCTCGGCTTCGAACGCGGCGAACGCACCTTCCAGATCATCGGCCTCCATCAGGTGGCGGGCCAGCGCAACGCAGTCCTCGAACGCGCAGTTCATGCCCTGGCCGTGGAACGGCACCATCGCATGCGCGGCGTCGCCGATCAGCACGGCACGGCCCTGCTGGTGCCAGCGATCGAGCGTCAGCGTGCCAAGCAGGCCCGGCGGGTGCTGTTCCCAGTCTGCACGCAGGTTCGGGATCAGCGGCAGGGTGTCGGCGAACTCGCGCGCGAACAGCGCCTCGGCCTGCGCGCCGGTATTGATCGTGGCGAAGCTGGGATCGCCCTGGTTGGGCAGGAACAAAGTGACGGTGAAGGTGCCTTCGTGATTGGGCAGGGCGATGCACATGTAGTGGCCGCGCGGCCAGAGATGCAGCGCGTTGCGCTCGATGCGGAAGCTGCCATCGTCGGCCGGCGGAATTTCCAGCTCCTTGTAGGAGTGATCGAGGAACGCGATGTCCTCGCCCAGCGGCGCCCGCCGGTTCATCGCCGCGCGCAGGGCCGAGCCTGCACCATCGGCACCGATCAGGGTGTCGAAGCGGATGTCATGCGGGCTGTCGTCGCGGTCGTCGATGAAGCGTGCGTAGCCGGCGTCGAAATCGACGGTGTGCAGGCGGCGGTGGAAGTGTACGGTCGCGCCAGCCTGTTCGGCCAGTTCCAGCAGCGTGGTGTTGAGGTCGCTGCGATGGATCGACCAGATCACTTCGCTGTCGTCGCGGCCATAGCGCTGCAGCTGCGGTTCGCCTTCGCGCGGATGCACCATGCGTCCGCGCATCATCACCGCGCGCGCCATGACCTCGTCTTCCACACCGGCCTGGCGCAGCGCATTGCGCCCACGCTCGGCCAGCGCCAGGTTGATCGAGCGGCCGCTCTCATAGTCGGCCACGCGTGGATCGCCACGGCGTTCGTACAGGGTGATGTGCCAGCCCTGGCGTGACAGCAGGATGGCCAGCAGCGACCCGGCGAGGCCGGCACCGATAATGCTCAACGAGCGGGAAGCATGTGCGATCAACGAACTGTCCAGCAGTAGGGGAGGGACCGGCTCAGAGGCCGGCCCAGGCTTCCACTTCCTCGACGAAGTGGTGCACGTCCAGGTAGCGGTTGTAGAGCGGGGTGGGCGAGATGCGGATCACGTCCGGCTCGCGCCAGTCGCCGAGCACGCCGATGCCGCGCAGGTGCTCGAACAGCGCACGGCCGCGCTCGCGCCCACCGATCACCCGCAATGACAGCTGGCAGCCACGGCGCTGTGGCTCGGCCGGCGTGATGATGTCGAGCACGCCGGAAAGGCGTGCACGTACAAGCGCTTCGAGCATGCCGGTCAACGCCAGCGACTTGTTGCGCAGTGCCTCCATGCCGGCGCGCTCGAACAGGTCCAGCGACGCGCGCAGCGGCGCCAGGCCGAGGATCGGCGGATTGCTGAGCTGCCAGCCTTCGGCACCGATGGCGGGGGTGAACTGCGGTGCCATCTGGAAGCGGGTGGCTTCCTCATGGCCCCACCAGCCGGCAAAGCGCGGCAGCGTGGTGTCGCGGTGATGGCGCTCGTGCACGAACGCGCCGGCCACCGCACCCGGGCCGCTGTTGAGGTATTTGTAGTGGCACCACACGGCGAAATCGGGTGCGACGTCATGCAGGCGCAGCGGCAGGTTGCCGACCGAGTGCGCCAGGTCGAAGCCGATGCGCGCGCCCTGCAGGCGGGCAGCACGGGTGATTGCATCGAGGTCGAAGGCCTGGCCGGTGCGGTACTGCACGCCGGGCCACAGCACCAGTGCAAGGCGCGGACCGTGTTCGGCGATGGCGCGCTCGATCGCGGTGAGCGAGATCGTTCCGTTGGCTTCGTCCGGTTGCACTTCCACCAGGCACTCGGCCGGGTCGAACCCGTGGAAACGGATCTGCGCTTCGACCGCGTGTCGGTCGGTCGGGAATGCACCGGCTTCCATCAGGATCACCGGGCGCTGCGCGGTCGGTCGGTAGAAGCTGACCATCATCAGGTGCAGGTTCACGCTCAGCGTGTTCATCGCCACCACTTCGCTGGGCAGTGCACCGACCACGCGGGCCAGCTGCGCGCTCACCAGACGGTGGTAGGACAGCCACTGCGTCGGGCCCGTGAAGTGGCCTTCCACCGCCAGCTCGCCCCATTGCTTCATCACTTCCTGCACCGCGGCCTGGGCGCCACGCGGCTGCAGGCCCAGCGAGTTGCCGACGAAGTAGGTCTGCTCGCCACCGCCATGTCGCGGAATCAGGAATTCGTTACGCAGCGGGCGCAGCGGATCGGCGGCGTCCAGGGCAATGGCGTGGGTGCGGCTGAGCAGGTCGGACATGGTCGGGCAACAGGCTGCAACGGGACCGCCAGTGTAGCGCCTGGGGCATGGCCCGGTAGACGCGGCCACGCTTCGAGCGCCGCGTTTCCTGGTAGCGGCCAACCTTGGTTGGCGCGCGTGGATCCATGCGCCCACCAAGGTGGGCGCCTACCGGTGTGGGCGTCAGCCCGCCGCCGGCACCGGCAGCGGATCCACATGCCCGCACTGGCTGCAGGTACGCAGCTCCAGGCTGGCGTGATAGCGCGCAAACACCTTGGGCAGGTCGGTCTCGATGTTCTGCAGCGGGAAGAACTCTTCGTGCAGCTTGTGGTTGCAGCGTTCGCAGTGCCAGATCACGCCGTCCTTCTCGTGCGGCAGGCGCTTGCGCTCGACCACCAGGCCGATGCCGCCGGGCGGGCGCCGCGGCGAGTGCGGCACCCTGGGCGGCAGCAGGAAGATCTCGCCGGCGCGGATCGGGATGTCGCGCACCGCGCCGTCCTCCTGCACCTTCAGCACCATCTCGCCCTCGAGCTGGTAGAACCACTCCGGGCCTTCGTCGTAGTGATAGTCGGTGCGCGAATTCGGCCCGCCCACGACCATCACGATGAAGTCGCCGTTGTCGATCATCTTGTTGCCCACCGGCGGCTTCAGCAGGTGGCGGTTTTCTTCGATCCAGGCGTGCAGGTTGATCGGCGAGGCGAGCATGGTCGTGGTCCGTAGTGAGGTCAGTCGCGCCGGCCCTGGCGGGGCACGTAGGACAGTGCCTTTTCATAGGCTGGCTTCAGCTCTTCCGGTCCACCGACATCGATGCCCATTTCGCTGACCCGGCCGTTCTTCAGGCTGTAGACCCAGCCGTGCACCATCAGCTTCTGCCCGCGTGCCCAGGCGTCCTCGACGATGGTCGAGCGGCACAGGTTGGCGACCTGCTCGATCACGTTCAGTTCGCACAGGCGCGCGTGCTTCAGCTCGTCATCCTCGATCGCATCGAGGATGCCCTGGTGCTTATGCACCACGTCACCGACATGGCGCAGCCAGTTGTCGGCCAGGCCGACGCGGGTATTGTGCAGGCAGGCGTGCACGCCGCCGCAGCCGTAGTGGCCGACGATCAGGATGTGCTTCACCTTCAACTGGTCCACCGCGTACTGCACCACGCTCAGGCAGTTCAGGTCGGTGTGCGCGACCACGTTGGCGACGTTGCGGTGCACGAACACTTCACCCGGGGCCATGCCGATGATCTGGTTGGCCGGCACCCGCGAGTCGGAGCAGCCGATCCACAGGTACTCCGGGTGCTGCTGCTTGGACAGCTGCTGGAAGAACCCAGGGTCTTCCTTGGCGATGCGGTCGGCCCAGTCGCGGTTGTTCTGCAGCAGGCGGTGGATGTCTTTCATGTGCGGTATCCCTGGCGTCGGGTGGGGGCAAGGCGCGGCCGTTCTGGTCGCGCCGTCGCGGGAAGCTGGGGTGATCAGCCGCTGGAGGCGGACTGTTCACGGTGCCAGCGCATCCACTGCGCCAGCTCATGGGAGGACGGGGAGGCGAGCGCTTCCAGTGCGGCGATCACGGCCTGCTGGTTGGCGTCGGGATGGTTCTGGCTGAGTTTCAGCTTCAGCTGCAAGTGTTCCACCTGGAAGCGGAAGCCGACGATGGCGCGCAGCTCCGGGCCGTGTTCGGCGCGCGCGGCATCGAACTGCCAGGCCTGGCCGACGCTGGCTTCGAAGCGGTCACTGATCGCGCCGACCAGTTCGGCCAGCGCATCAGCGTCGTCGAAGGTCTGCAGCTGGCCACGCAGCTCGGCAGCGGCGTAGTTCCAGGTGGGTACCCGCGCGGCGGGCTCCTTGTCCGGATACCAGCTGGCCGAGACGTAGCCGTGTGGGCCATCGACCAGTACCTTGGCCGCGCCGCTGTGGCGCGACTGCGGGTTGGCGCGGGCCCAGTGGCCGCGCAGTTCGATCTGGTCGCCGTCACGCCGGTACAGCACCGGCATCCGGGTCAGCTCCGGCAGGCCATCGCTGCCGGGGGTGAGCACGGTGACGAACGGGTCGCGCGCCAGCAGGCGGTCCAGCCAGAGCAGGTCGGTCTCGGCGAAGGCGCGCGGGGTGAACATGCAGGGGTCAGGCGCGCCCGCCCAGCGACTGGACCATGCGGCCACGCAGACCCTCGTCGCTGTCGGCCTGCGGCGGCTGCACTTCGTGCAGGCTGAAGCCGCGCAGCAGTGCGTCCTCCTCGTCCAGGCCGTCGTACTCGACGAACTCGGCGTCGAACAACTGCGAACGGGCGGTGTCTTCGCTGTCGTAGCTCAGCGTGTTGCCATCGCTGTCGAGCACTTCGGCGGTGCCGGCCGGGCGAACGCGCAGGCGTGCCCAGATCAGGGTGTTGCCGAGGCTGGCCAGCCACCAGCTGTCGCGCGAGGCGGTGATGTCGTTCATGAGCGTATTACCAGAGCGAGGCCAGCCAGAGCAGGGCGGCCATGCCCAGTCCGGCCAGCAGGGTCAGCAGCGATACCCAGGCCGGTGTCGCCAGCCCGGACAGCGAGCGGTCCGGTTGCTGCCGATAGTCGCGGCGCAGCAGCCAGGCCAGGGCATCGGGCTTGAGGAAGGCGCCGCTGCCGAAGCGCGCGGCGAGCGCCGGATGGCGGTCGCGCACGTGCACCAGGGTCAGCGGCCAGAAGATCACGAAGGCACTGAACCCGGCCACTGCAACGCCGACGAAACAGAGGGCGAAGAACAGGGTCATGGGGGCAGTACCTCCGTGGTCGTATGGGGCTTAGAAGTCCGCGCTGCCCGGGGCGCGCGGGTAGGGGATCGCATCGCGGATGTTGGACAGCCCGCAGACGTACACCACCAGGCGCTCGAAGCCCAGGCCGAAGCCGGCGTGCGGCACCGAGCCATAGCGGCGGAAATCGCGGTACCAGCTGTAGTGCTCGCGATCCAGGCCGAACTGGGCCATGCGCGCGTCCAAGACGTCCAGGCGCTCTTCGCGCTGGCTGCCGCCGATGATCTCGCCGATGCCCGGGGCCAGCACGTCCATCGCGGCAACGGTCTTGCCGTCGTCGTTCAGGCGCATGTAGAAGGCCTTGATGTGCTCCGGATAGTTGGTCACCACCACCGGGCGGCCGACGTGTTCCTCGGTCAGCCAGCGCTCGTGCTCGGTCTGCAGGTCCAGGCCCCATTCGACCGGGAAGTCGAACTTCCTGCCGGACTTCTGCAGCAGGCTGACCGCGTCGGTGTAGTCGATGCGCTCGAACGGTGCGTTGATGAAGTCTTCCAGCTTGGTGATCGCGTTCTTGTCCACGCGCTCGGCGATGAAGGCCAGGTCGTCGCTGCGCTCGTTCAGCACCGCACGGAACAGGTACTTCAGGAACTCTTCGGCCAGGCGTGCGTCTTCGGCTAGGTCGGCGAAGGCGATTTCCGGCTCGATCATCCAGAACTCCGCCAGGTGGCGGGTGGTGTGGCTGTTCTCGGCGCGGAAGGTCGGGCCGAAGGTGTAGACCTTGCTCAGCGCCAGGCAGTAGGCCTCGACGTTCAGCTGGCCGGACACGGTCAGGAAGGTTTCCTTGCCGAAGAAGTCGCGGCTGAAATCGATCGCGCCCTTCTCATCGCGCGGCAGGTTCACCATGTCCAGGGTGGACACGCGGAACATCTGGCCGGCGCCTTCGGCGTCGGAGGTGGTGATGATCGGGGTGCTGATCCAGTTGAAGCCGTTCTCGTGGAAGAAACGGTGCACGGCCTGGGCCAGGCAGTTGCGGATGCGGGTGACCGCGCCGAACAGGTTGGTGCGCGGGCGCAGGTGCGCCACTTCGCGCAGGAACTCCGGCGACATCGGCTTGGGCTGGATCGGGTAGGTGAGCGGGTCTTCGACCCAGCCGACCACTTCCACTGCACTGGCCTGGATCTCGAACGACTGGCCCTTGCCCTGCGACTTCACCAGGGTACCGGTGGCGATGACCGAGCAGCCGCTGGTCAGGCGCTTGATCTCGTCGAAGTTGGCCAGGCTGTCGCCGGCCACGACCTGGATCGGGGCGAAGCAGGAGCCGTCGCTCACATTCACGAAGGCCAGATTCGCTGAACCGCGCACCGTGCGCACCCATCCGCGTACCGTGACTTCGCCGCCTTCCGGGATCTTCCCGGCAAGCGCATGTTCAACGCTGACCACCGTCATGACTTGAATCCTCTGCTGATCGACTCGATCTGTGAACACGGGAGTTTACCGGTTGCAGCGTTCTGCTTGCGAGGCATTTTTCGCGGCAACGGCTCCTTATAATGTCCCCGTACCTCTGGAGTAGCCCCATGGCCGTCAGCCTGACCCCCATTGCCTTCGAGCGCGTGCAGCGCTTTGTCGCCCAGACCCCCGGTGCGCTGGGCCTGCGTTTCGGCGTGACCAAGACCGGTTGCTCCGGTTGGGGCCATATCACCGACCTGGCACGCGACGAGCGCGAGGGCGATACCGTGTTCGAGCAGGACGGCGTGAAGATCTATGTCGACGCCAAGAGCCTGGCGCTGGTGGACGGCACCGTGATCGACTTCGGCAAGCACGGCCTGAGCGAGACCTTCACGTTCAGCAACCCCAATGCCACCGCCGAGTGTGGCTGCGGCGAGAGCTTCACCACCGACGCCGACAAGGCCTGACGGCCCGGCGCGTCCCGGTAGCTGCCGACCTTGGTCGGCACGCGGGGCTCGGCAGGGACCCCACCGATGGAACGACCGGCTTTTACCTATCACCCCAACGCCTACGCCCTCTCCTTCGAAGAGGTCGACGGAATCTGTGACTGCTGCGGCCAGCCGCGCACACTGCGCTACCGGGGGCCGTTCTACACCCGTCTGCGTCCGGATTACCTTTGCCCCTGGTGTATCGCCGACGGCAGGGCGGCGGCCAGCTACGAGGGTGAATTCACCGGCTGGAGTGATATCGAAGGGGTCTCGCCAGACCCGGCCGACCCGCCGCCGAGCATCGCCCGTGAGCTGCTGCTGGAGATCTGCGAGCGCACCCCGGGCTATCCGTCCTGGCAGCAATCGGTCTGGCTGAGCCATTGTGAACGGCCCTGCGCCTTCCTCGGTTTCGCCGGCAGAGACGATCTGCTGCCCATCCTCGACCAGGTCCGGCCCGATGTGGCGGAGGTCAATCCGCGCGACGCCGACTGGGTGCTGGCGCACCTGAGCCGGGACGGGATGATGGTCGGCTGCCTGTTCCAGTGCCTGGAATGCGGCCAGCACCGCCTTCACGTCGACCTGGGGTGAATCCAGGCGGATTCGTGGACTGTACGGGGCTCCGGTAGCGGCCAGCCTGGGTCGGCATGGGGGGGGGCTGCGCCCCCGGTTCAGGTTGCCGTGTGACCCGCCGGTTGCCCGGCACCCCCATCTGCGCCATAATGCGCGGCTTCCTGCCTCCCCGGCGGGAATCCTTGCCCCACCGCGGTATCAACGGCGGGGGGCTGTCCGGCCGCAAGGCCACATCCGAAAGGTAGAAAAAAACATGAGTCGTCATTACGAAATCGTGTTCATGGTCCACCCGGACCAGAGCGAGCAGGTCCCGGCCATGATCGAGCGCTACAAGTCGCTGGTCGAGAACGGCAACGGCACCATCCACCGTCTGGAAGACTGGGGCCGCCGCCAGCTGGCATACCCGATCCAGAACCTGGTGAAGGCCCACTACGTGCTGATGAACATCGAAGCCGACCAGGCCGTTCTGAACGAACTGACCGAGAGCTTCCGCTTCAACGACGCCGTGCTGCGCAACCTGGTCATCAAGCGTGACGAGGCTGACACCGAGCAGTCGCTGATCATGAAGAGCAAGGACGAGAAGGGTGACAAGCCGGAGCGCGGTGAGCGCCGTCGTCGTGACGACGAAGAAGGCGAGTCCAACAACACCGCTGACAACGAAGCCGGCGACGACGCCGCTTCCGCCGCCTAAGGAGCCTTCCCATGTCCAAGTTCTTCCGTCGCCGCAAGTTCTGCAAGTTCACTGCTGAAGGTGTGAAGGAGATCGACTACAAGGATCTCAACACCCTGCGCCAGTACCTGACCGAGAACGGCAAGATCGTGCCGAGCCGCGTCACCGGCACCAAGTCGAAGTACCAGCGCCAGCTGGCGACCGCCGTCAAGCGCGCTCGCTTCCTGGCCCTGATCCCGTACACCGACAACCACGACGTCTGATGCCGGCGGGGCGGCCCGGCGCCGCCCCCGCTGTGCCAGCTATTCGGACAGCCTTTGTTGCGGGGCATCGCCTCGCTAACGAATAACTTATCTGGAGCAATACCATGCAGCTGATCCTCCTGCAGAAAGTCACCAACCTCGGCAACCTGGGCGACCTGGTCGACGTGAAGCCGGGCTACGGCCGTAACTTCCTCGTGCCGCAGGGCAAGGCCGTGCCGGCCACCGAGAGCAACAAGGCCGAGTTCGAAGCCAAGCGCGCCGAATACGAAGCCAAGGCCCAGGCCATCCACGCCGACGCTGAAGGCCGCAAGGCCAAGCTGGAAGGCGCGAGCGTGACCATCGCCGCCAACGCTTCGACCGAAGGCAAGCTGTACGGCTCGGTTGGCCCGCGCGACATCGCCGAGGCCTTCACCGCCGCCGGCCTGCCGCTGGAAAAGAGCGAAGTCATCCTGGGCGAAGGCGCCTTCCGCAACATCGGCGAATACGACGTGCTGGTCCACCTGCACGCCGACGTCGAGACCACCGTCAAGGTCGTCGTCGTCGCCGAAGCCTGATCCCACGCCGCAAGGCCTGGAATCACCGCAGAACGGGCGCCCGCAAGGGTGCCCGTTTTGTTTTTGGCGCCGTTCCGCGGTGTCGGGCCAGGTCCGTCCGACGGGGTGGGGGTGGGCAATGTTCCACGCCCATTCGTAGAACACGTCCACATCGGTATACTCAGGGCGTCACACCCGTTCCACGGGCATCGATCCCAACAGGATCAATGGCTTGGAGGGTAAACGCAGGCCGCTTGCCGGCCCCAGTCCGGAACCCCTATGCGTCTTTCCACGATCAAGCTCTCCGGCTTCAAGTCGTTCGTCGATCCGACCACCCTGCACCTGCCGACCAACATGACCGGCGTGGTGGGGCCCAATGGCTGCGGCAAGTCGAACATCATCGACGCCGTGCGCTGGGTCATGGGCGAGAGTTCGGCCAGCCGCCTGCGTGGCGACTCGCTGACCGACGTGATCTTCTCCGGGTCCAATGCCCGCAAGCCGGTGTCGCAGGCCACGGTCGAGCTGATCTTCGACAACTCCGACCACACGATTTCCGGCGAGTACGCCTCGTTCAACGAGATCTCGGTCAAGCGCACGGTCAGCCGCGACGGCACCAGCAACTATTACCTCAACGGCACCAAGTGCCGTCGCCGCGACATCACCGATCTGTTCCTCGGCACCGGCCTGGGCCCGCGCAGCTACTCGATCATCGAGCAGGGCATGATCAGCCAGATCATCGAGGCGCGCCCGGAAGACCTGCGCGTGTACCTGGAAGAGGCGGCCGGCATCTCCAAGTACAAGGAGCGCCGCAAGGAGACCGAGACCCGCATCCGCCACACCCGTGAGAACCTGGACCGGCTGGGTGACCTGCGCGACGAGATCAGCAAGCAGCTCGAACACCTCAAGCGCCAGGCCAAGCAGGCCGAGCAGTACCAGGCCCTGCAGGAAGAGCGCCGGATCAAGGATGCCGAGTGGAAGGCGCTGGAATTCCGTGGCCTCGATGGGCGCCTGTCGAAGCTGCGCGAAGGCCTGTCGCAGGAAGAGACCAAGCTGCAGCAGCTGATCGCCGATCAGCGCGACGCAGAGGCCCGCATCGAAACCTCGCGAGTGCGTCGCGAAGAGGCCGCCGATGCGCTCAACACCGCGCAGGCGGCGGTCTATCAGGTCGGCAGCACGCTGGCCCGGCTGGAGCAGCAGATCCAGCACCAGCGCGAGCTGTCGCAGCGCCTGCACAAGGCGCGCGACGAAACCCAGCAGGCCCTGGCGGAACTGGGGCAGCACATCAGTGGCGACGAGGCCAAGCTGAGGGTGCTGCGGGAGGCGGTAGAGGCCGCCACCCCGCAGCTGGAAGAACTGCAGGAAGAAAACGAGATCAAGCAGGAAAGCCTGCGCGAGGCTGAAGACCGGCTGGCCAGCTGGCAGCAGCGCTGGGAACAGCACACCTCGCAGAGTTCGGAAGCCTCGCGCGCCGGCGACGTCGAGCGCACGCGCGTGGACTACCTGGACAAGCAGATCCTCGATGCCGACCGGCGTCGTGAAGCCCTGGCCGCCGAGCGCGCCGGGCTGGACGTGGACGCGCTGGAAGAAGCCTTCGAGCAGCTGCACCTGCAGCACGACACGCAGAAGACCGCGCTGGATGAACTGAGCGAAGACGTCGAGCTGCGCAAGCAGGGCGTGGCGGCGGTGCAGGAACAGCAGCGCAATGGCCAGAACGAGCTGGCCGAACTGCGCAAGCAGGCCAATGGTCTGCGCGGTCGCCTGGCTTCGCTGGAAACCCTGCAGCAGGCCGCGCTGGGCCAGGAGCAGGGTGCTGCCGTGGCCTGGCTGAAGGCGCGTGGGCTGGACTCGGCGGCGCGTGTCGGCGAACGCCTGGATGTCGATGCCGGTTGGGAAAACGCGGTGGAAAGCGCGCTCGGCCAGTTGATCGAAGGCGTGCTGGTCGATGACCCGGCCAGCCTGGTCGACGCGCTGGGCGAACTGGGCGAGGGCCACATTGCGCTGGTCGCCAACGATGGCGCGGACCTGAAGGTCGCGCCGACCTCGCTGGCTGCACGCGTGCGTGGCCCGGCAGCGATCCGGCGCCTGCTGGCACACCTGCACGGTGCCAGGGATCTGTCCGAGGCCAAGGCGCTGCAGGCCAGCCTTCCGGAAGGCGATTCGATCATCACCCAGAGTGGCGAGCGCCTGGGCCAGGGCTGGCTGCGCGTATCGCGTTCCGGTGCCGCCGCGCAGGGCGCGCTGCTGCGCGAACGTGAGATCCAGGAACTGCGTGAGCAGATCGAGCAGCTGCAGGACCGCGAGGCCGAGCTGGAAGAACAGCTGGCCGGCTTCCGAGAGCAGCTGCAGGCTGCCGAACAGCAGCGCGAAGACGCGCAGCGTGCGCTGTACCAGGCCCATCGTGCGGTGTCCGAACTGGCCGGCCAGCTGCAGGGCCAGCAGGGCAAGGTGGAGGCAGCGCGCACGCGCATCGATCGCATCGAAGGCGAGCTGAAGCAGCTGCAGGAAACCATTGAAGCCAACAACGAACAAGCGCGTGAAGCGCGCTCGCGGTTGGAGAACGCGGTCAGCAGCATGGGCGACCTGGAATCGACCCGGCAACGGCTGGAGGGCGAGCGCCGCCAGTTGACCGAGGCGCGCGACCTGGCTCGCGACGCCGCCCGTGCGGTACGCGAGCGCGCGCACTCGCTGGCCTTGACCCTGGAATCGCAGCGTGCGCAGCTGGCCTCGTTGAGCCAGGCGCTGGAGCGCATGGGCACCCAGCGCGGGCAGTTGGATTCGCGACTGGGCGAGCTGCATTCGCAGCTGGACGAAGGTGATTCGCCGGTCGAAGCGCTGCAGGCCGAACACCAGAATGCGCTGGAAGAGCGCGTGCGCGCTGATCGCGTGCTGACCGAGGCGCGCACGCTGCTGGACGGCATCGACGCCGAGCTGCGCAACTACGAACAGACCCGCCACCAGCGCGACGAACAGGCATTGGCCCAGCGTGAGCGTATTTCGCAGCGCAAGCTCGACCAGCAGGCGCTGGTGCTCAGCGCGGATACCCTGCAGGCGGCGGTGGAAAAGGCCGGGTTCGTGCTGCAGGACGTACTCAACGCACTGCCCGAGGATGCCCGCCTGGGCGACTGGGAGCAGGCCGTGCACCAGATCGATGGCCGCATGCGCCGGCTGGAGCCGGTCAATCTGGCCGCGATCCACGAGTACGGCGAGGCCTCGCAGCGCTCGGACTACCTGGATTCGCAGCACGCCGACCTGACCACAGCGCTGGAAACCCTGGAAGATGCCATCCGCAAGATCGACCGCGAGACCCGCGGCCGCTTCAAGGACACTTTCGACCGTGTCAACGCCGGCGTGCAGGCGCTGTACCCGCGCCTGTTCGGTGGCGGCCACGCCTACCTGGAATTGACCGGTGAAGACCTGCTCGACACCGGCGTGACCATCATGGCGCGCCCGCCGGGCAAGCGCGTGTCCAGCATCTCGCTGCTGTCCGGCGGCGAAAAGGCGATGACCGCAGTAGCGCTGGTGTTCGCCATCTTCCAGTTGAATCCGGCACCGTTCTGCCTGCTGGACGAGGTGGACGCACCGCTGGACGAAGCCAACGTCGGCCGCCTGGCCAACATGGTCAAGGAAATGAGCGAGAAGGTGCAGTTCCTGTTCGTCAGCCACAACAAGGCGACGATGGAAGCTGCGCACCAGCTGTCGGGCGTGACCATGCGCGAACCGGGCGTCAGCCGCCTGGTCAGCGTGGACCTGGAAGAAGCCGCACGATTGGCGGGCGCGGCCTGACGTGCCATCCTAATTACCTGAATGAACTAGCCGGAGAACCTATCGAATGTCCGACACGGCACTGTTGCGCATCGGCATCCTGGCCGCCGGCCTGCTGTTGATCGCTGCGATCTTCCTGTTTGGCCGTCCGAAGAAGAAGCCCCAGGGGCGTCGCGTGGAAAGCGCGGAACCGACCGGCGGCGAGCGTCGCGAGCCGGTGCTGGGCGATGATGGCGTCACTGTGGCCGATGGCCGCGTAGAGCCGGGCATGGGCTCGGAAGGCGAGCAGGCCGAGCTTGGCCTGGCCGACACCGACGCCGGCGCGGCCAGCGACCTTGGCAAGCGCGCCACCCAGGACTTCGACAAGATCGTGTCGCTGTTCGTGGCCGCTCGCGCCGGCGAACAGCTGCGTGGCGAAGACATCGTGGTGGCGGCGGAGAAGACCGGCCTGGTGTTCGGCCACATGAACGTGTTCCACCGCCTGGTGGAAGGCCACCCCGAGCGCGGCCCGATCTTCTCGATGGCCAGCATCATGAAGCCGGGCAGCTTCGACATGGCCAACATCCGCGCCATGGAGACCCCGGCCATCGCCTTCTTCCTGACCCTGCCGGCGCCGCTGACCGCGCTGGATGCCTGGGAGAAGATGCTGCCCACCGTGCAGCGCATGGCCGAGCTGCTCGACGGCGTGGTGCTGGACGACAGCCGCAACGCTCTCGGCCGGCAGCGCATCGCGCACATCCGTGACGAACTGCGTGCCTATGATCGCCAGCACCAGGCGCCGCCGCTGACCAAGACCCCGCGCTGGTGAGCGCCCTGGTGTGCCGACCAGCGGTCGGCACCCACAACAGTAGATCCACGCTATGCGTGGATGGGGCGAACCAAGGTTCGCCCCCACCAACAGGGTCAGGCCGGTACGCCGGCGACCTTGGCAAATGCCCCGCGGAACGCGGCCATCTCGTCCTCGGTGCCGACGGTCACGCGCACGCGCTGCGGCCAGATCGGCCAGCTGCGGCCGATGATCACGCCGTTGTCTGCCATCGCCTTGGCAAAGGCGGCACCGTCGCGCTGCACATCCACCACGAAGCAGTTCGCTTCCGACGGCACGCAGCTGAAACCACGCTTGCCCAGCCACGCGACGGTGGCCTGCCGCACCTTGGCATTCTGCAGGCGCCGCTGCGCGATCAACTGAGGATCCTGCAGGCTGGCCAGTGCTGCGGCCAGTGCTGGCACGGGTAGCGGGTTGTCGCCCAGGCTGGCCAGTTCGCGCAGGCGGTCGGGATGCGCGGCCGCCACGCCCAGGCGCAGGCCGGCCATGCCATACAGTTTGGAGAACGTGCGCAACACGATCAGGTCATCGCGCTGCGCCACCTGCGCGATCAGGCTCGGCTGCTCGCTGTACTGCAGGTAGGCCTCGTCGACCAGTACGCGGGTGGACGCAGGCTTGTGGGCCAGCAGCCAGGCGAGCTCATCCGGCGGGCTGATCGAGCCGGTCGGGTTGTTCGGGTTGCACACATACAGCAGCCCGGTCGGGCGCGCGTGTGCGGCGGCGACCATCGCGCGCAGGTCATGTGCGCCGTCGTCGCGCAATGGCACTTTCTGCACGTGCGCACCGTGTGCGGCCGCGACCTCGCCCAGCGTCTCGAAGGTCGGATCGGCGACTACCAGTCCCGCCTGCGGGCCGGTCCACAGCACGGCGGCACGGTTCAGCGGTTCGCTGGAACCCGGATAGAGCCGCACGTGATCGGCCGGAATGCGCGCCTGTTCGATGAAGGCGTCGCGCACCTGTCCGGCCAGTGCGAAACGGTAGCGGCCGCAACCGGCGATGCTGTCGCGCGCGGCCTGCTGGGCAGCGGGCGAGGGGCCGTAGGGGCATTCGTTGAAATTCAGCAGCACCGCACCTTCGGCGGGGGCCGGGGCGGCTGTCGGGGGTTGGGCATGGCCGAGTCGCGGCAGCCCGCTGCCGGCGACGGCGAGGCCGGCACCGGCCAGTTGCAGGAAGCGTCGACGGGAAGCGGGCTGGGGCACGGGCAGGATTCCGAAGGGCAGACCGTCGCACGCTAGCGCCGGTGAGGGTGAGCGGCAAGCTGCTTTTTGTGGCGTCGGGCCATGCAGATGTGCCAACCAAGGTTGGCACCTACCGGAACGAGGGAGAAGGTTGGCACCTGCCGGAACGAGGAAGAAGGTTGGCACCTGCCGGAGCGGGGAGTGCCCGTCGAGCACGCTCGACGCTGCAAAGGCGGAGGCGTTACAGGGCCTGACGGCTGGGCGCGGTAGAATCCCCGGCCATCCCAGAACCACCGGATCCCGATGAGCCCCAGCCCCGCCGAACGCGCCGAAGACCTTCGCCGGCAGATCGCCCAGGCCAACCGCGCCTACCACGAGCTGGACGCGCCGGAGATCCCCGACGTCGACTACGACCGGATGGTGCGCGAGCTGGAAGCGCTGGAGCGCGAGCACCCGGAACTGGCCCGTGCCGACAGCCCGACCCAGCAGGTCGGTGCGCGCCCCTCTGGCCGCTTCCCGGAAGTGCGCCACGCGGTGCCGATGCTGTCGCTGTCCAATGCCTTCAGCAACGAGGAAGTGGCCGATTTCGTGCGCCGCATCGACGAGCGCCTGGGCCGTCGCAGCCTGCAGTTCTCGGCCGAGCCGAAGATGGACGGCCTGGCGATCAGCCTGCGCTACGAGGACGGTCATTTCGTGCTCGGCGCGACCCGTGGCGATGGCAGTACCGGCGAGGACGTGACCGCCAACCTGCGCGAAATCGGTGACATTCCCAAGCGCCTGCACGGCAAGGACTGGCCGGATGTGCTGGAGGTGCGCGGCGAGGTCTACATGGCCCGCGCCGACTTCGAGGCCTACAACGAACGTGCGCGCCTGCAGGGCGGCAAGGTGCTGGCCAATCCGCGCAACGCGGCGGCCGGTTCGCTGCGTCAGCTCGACCCGAAGATCAGTGCGCAGCGCAGGCTGAGTTTCTTCGCCTACGGCACCGGCGAAGTGCAGGGCGGCGAGCTGCCGGACACCCATTCGGGCACCCTGGCCCAGCTCGGCGCCTGGGGCTTCCCGGTCAGTGAGCTGTGCAAAGTGGTGGAGGGCACCGACGGCCTGCTCGGTTACTACCGCACTATCGGTGAACGCCGCGACGGCCTGCCGTTTGATATCGATGGCGTGGTCTACAAGCTGGATGACCGGGCGGGTCAGCAGGCGATGGGCTTCGTCTCCCGTGCGCCGCGCTGGGCCATCGCGCACAAGTTCCCTGCGCAGGAACAGAGCACCACGGTGGAGGCGATCGAGATCCAGATCGGCCGCACCGGTGCTGCCACGCCGGTCGCGCGACTGGCGCCGGTGGCTGTGGCTGGCGTGATCGTGTCCAACGCCACCCTGCACAACGCCGACCAGATCGCGCGCCTCGATGTGCGCGTTGGCGACAGCGTGATCGTGCGCCGCGCTGGCGACGTGATTCCCGAGGTGGTCAGCGTCATTCTCGACCGCCGCCCGCAGGGCACCACGCCGTGGCAGATGCCGACGCGCTGCCCGGTGTGCGGCTCGGAGATCGTGCGTGAGGAGGGGGCGGCGGCGTGGCGTTGTTCGGGCGAACTGTCCTGCCCGGCGCAGCGCAAGGAAGCCATTGCCCATTTCGCTTCGCGCCGTGCCATGGACATCGACGGTCTCGGCGACAAGTACATCGAAACCCTGGTCGACGCGGGCATCGTCAAGAGCGTGGCCGACCTGTACCGGCTCAGCCGCGATACGCTGCTGCACCTGAAGCTGGTGCTGGACGCCGAGGAGCCGTCGGCGCTGGCAGCGGCGCTGAAGCTGCACCTTCCCGCCGAGGGCAGTGGTGCGGTGCTCAATGCGGTGCTCAAGCTGGACGGCAACGATCCGGGCTGGCGCGCGCAGGCGCTGGCGCAGCCGGCCAGCTTCGAATGGAACACGAAGAAGATCGCCACCAAGTGGGCCGACAACCTGATCGCAGCGATCGACGCCAGTCGCGCGGCCACGCTGGAGCGCCTGCTGTTCGCGCTCGGCATCGAGCATGTGGGCGAAAGTACCGCCAAGGCGCTGGCGCAGTGGTTCGGTGACCTGGAGCTGATCCGTCACCTGCCGTGGCCGCTGTTCAAGCGTGTGCCGGACATCGGTGGCGAAGTGGCGCGTTCGCTTGGCCACTTCTTCGAGCAGCAGGGCAACCAGCAGGCCATCGATGACCTGCTGCAGGTCGGCCAGGTGCGCATCAGCGACGTGCATGCGCCCAGTGCCAAGCTGCGCGAAGGGCTGGATCTGGCGCAGTTGCTGGTCGAGTCGGAGATCCCCGGCATCACCCGTCTGCGCGCCGAAAAGCTGGTGGCTGCGCTTCCCGGCGCACAGGCGGTGCTCGACGCCGAGCATGGCCAGTTCGTCAACGCCGGTCTGCCCGATGACACCGCGCGCGGTCTGGCCGAATGGCTGGACGCTGATGGCCACGGTGCGATGCTGTTGGCCGCTGAGAACGCGATGCGGGAGATCCTGGCCAAGGCGCCGGCGCTGGCCGAGATCGTGGCGGGTCCGCTGGATGGGCAGACCGTGGTGCTGACCGGCACCCTGGCCCAGCTCACCCGCGATGCCGCCAAGGAACGCCTGGAAGCGCTGGGTGCCAAGGTCTCCGGCAGTGTGTCGAAGAAGACCAGCTTCGTGGTGGCCGGTACCGAGGCCGGCTCCAAGCTGGACAAGGCACAGTCGCTGGGCGTGCCGGTGTGGGATGAGGACCGCCTGCTGGCCTATCTTGCCGAACACGAATGATGACGCCGCCGGGTGCCCGGCACCCGGCATGAAGCACAAAGGAACACCGATGCAGACTGCCCCACTGGATTTCCGCCTGGCCACCCGTGCCGACGAAGAACTGTTGATCGCGTTGATGCGCGAGTTCTATGCCGAAGACAGGATCGACTTCGACGACGCGCGCGTGCGTCGCGGCGTGGATGCGCTGCTGGCCGACCCACGCAACGGCGAAGTGCTGCTGTGGCTGGACGAGGCGGCCGAGGTGGTCGGCTACGCAGTGATCGCGATGGGCTTCAGCCTGGAGCAGGGCGGCCACTTCATGCTGCTGGACGAGCTGTACCTGAGCCATCGTGCGCGTGGTCGCGGCCGCGGCAAGCAGGCGCTGGCCATCTGCGAACAGCGGGCACGGGGCCGCGGCGTAAGCCGCCTGCGCCTGGAAGTGAACCACCACAACGAGCTGGCCCGTCGCCTCTATCTGGCGAGCGGTTACATCGATGACACCCGCGATCTGCTGACCCTGCCGCTGGACCACCCGCGCCCGGAGGGCATCCTGTGAGCGAGGCCCTGCTGCGCGCGCTGCAGCAGCGCGCCGCGCTCAATGCGCTGGTCCGCCGCTTCTTCGCCGAACGCGATGTGCTGGAAGTGGAAACGCCGATCCTGTCGGTAGCCGGCAACACCGAGCCGAACATCGACAGCTTCCATACCGATTTCACCGGCCATGTCGATGCCGGCGGACGCCGCCGCTGGCTGCGCACCTCGCCGGAGTATCCGCTCAAGCGCCTGTTGGCGGCGGGCGTGGGTGACTGTTACGAACTGGGCCGGGTGTTCCGCAATGGCGAGGCGGGCGGCCGCCACAACCCGGAATTCACCATGCTGGAGTGGTACCGGGTTGGCTGGGATCATCATCGCCTGGTGCAGGAGACCGCCGAACTGGTCGGCCAGGCGCTGGCGCTGGTCGGGCGCAGTGCGACCCTGCGCGTGCTGAGCTACCGCGAGCTGTTCCAGCAGCATGTGGGCGTTGACCCGTTCAAGGCCGATGAGGCTGCATTGCGGGCCGCGCTGGGTGATGTGCACATCGATCCGGTCGGTTTGACCCGCGACGACTGGCTGGACCTGTTGATGACCCATCGCATCCAGCCGCAGTTTGATGACGCAGTGATGACCGTGGTCCATGACTGGCCGGCCAGCCAGGCGGCGCTTGCGCGCATCCGTGCCGGTACACCACCCCTGGCCGAGCGTTTCGAGTTGTACCTGGGCGCGGTGGAGCTGGCCAACGGCTATCACGAACTGAACGACGCCCACGAGCAGCGCGCGCGCTTCCAGCGTGACCTGCAGCGACGCCATGAACGTGGCCAGGTGCAGCCGGCGCTGGACGAGGCCCTGCTCGCCGCGCTGCCATCGATGCCGGCGTGCGCGGGCGTGGCGGTGGGGGTCGATCGCCTCCTGATGGCGATGAACCGCACGCCGCGCATCGCCGACGTGCTGGCCTACGACTTTGCCCACGCATGAGCGACGTGCGTTCCTGAACGTCAAAGACTGAACGGAATTCCGCGATTCCGCGCTTGCTTCGGTAAGCAGGATGATGCTCTTATCACGGCAGATGCCGGACACTGGCACGCAGTTCATCCATTCCTGCTGGGGAAGGCTTTGGTCAAGTGGTTTGCGGTTGTCGCTGCACCGGTTTACTCCATCGCGCTGTGGGGTGCCTGGCTGCCGTCATCGGCATCTGCCCAGCAGGCCGGCTACGACGGTGAAGTGGTGACCTGCGAATCACGCGATATGGGCTGGGTGCATTGCGATATCGATGTCAGCAACGGCGTCGACCTGGTGCGCCAGCTTTCCAACAGCAGCTGCATCCGTGGCAGCGAATGGGGCACCGACCGCAGTGGCGTGTGGGTCACGCTGGGCTGCCGCGCCGAGTTCCGCGCACGCCGCGCTGCGGGTGCTGCGCCGGTAGCCAGCGAGGGCAAGCGCCTGGTCCGTCGCGTGGTGCGTTGTGAATCCAATGGTCGCCCGCAGAGCTGCCCGGTGCGCCTGGATGGCGCGCCAGTGCGCCTGCTGCGCCAGCTGTCGGCGCTGCCATGCCGCGAAGGGCAGGGCTGGGGCTACAAGCGCAATGAAGTCTGGACCAGCCGCGGTTGCCAGGGGGATTTCGAAGTGGCTGACGAGGACGGCCGATTCGTTGACGTACCACGCCGGCTGACCTGTGAATCGAAGTCGAAGAAGCGCCGCTTCTGCGGCGCCAGCATCTCGGTCGGTGCCGCCGTCTCCGAGCAGCTGTCCAGCACGCCGTGCGAGGAAGGCAGTACCTGGGGCTGGAGCCGCAACGGCATCTGGGTGGACGGTGGCTGCCGCGCCGAGTTCTCGGTGAATTGAGCCCGGGCGGGCTCCAACCCCGGGGGGCGTGGCCCTACAATGGGCCCATGAACACTGCCTCCGACATCGACTACGCCCGTTACGACCATATCCGTCCGATCCTGTGGACCGGCGATGCCCTGCAACTGCTGGACCAGCGCAAGCTGCCGTTCGTGGTCGAGCATGTGGTCTGCCATGACAGTGACGAAGTGGCTGCGGCCATCCACGCGTTGACCGTGCGCGGTGCGCCGGCCATCGGCATCGCCGCCGCCTGGGGCGTGGTGCTGGCCGCACGTGACGTGCAGGCCGCAGACGGTGCGCACGCGCTGCAGCAGCTGGAACCGGCGCTGCAGCGTCTGAACGCTTCGCGTCCGACCGCTGTCAATCTGGCCTGGGCGCTGGCGCGCATGCGCCGTTGCCTGAATGCCGCCGGTGCTGACTGGAAGGCGAAGCTGGAGGCCGAAGCGCAGGCCATCGCGGAGGAAGACCTGGCCGCCAATCGCCACATGGGCGCGCTGGGCGCAGGCCTGATCGAAGCCGGCAGCGGCGTGCTGACCCACTGCAACACCGGCTCGCTGGCCACCGCCGGCTTCGGCACCGCGCTGGGCGTGATCCGCGCCGGCATGGCCCAGCACCGCATTGCCCGCGTGTTCGCTGGCGAGACCCGTCCGTGGCTGCAGGGCGCGCGCCTGACCGTGTGGGAGCTGCAGCAGGATGGCATTGACGCCACGCTGATCGCCGATTCAGCCGCCTCGCACCTGATGAAGACCGGCGCTGTGCAGTGGGTGATCGTCGGTGCCGACCGCATCTGCGCCAACGGCGATACCGCCAACAAGATCGGGACCTATCAGCTGGCCATCGCCGCCCGCCATCACGGCGTGAAGTTCATGGTCGTGGCGCCGTCCTCGACGGTGGACATGGAGACCGTGGACGGCAGCCAGATCGAGATCGAGCAGCGCGATCCGGGCGAGCTGTACGGCGTGGGCGGCACCCGCACGGTGGCAGAGGGCATCGCGGCCTGGAACCCGGTGTTCGACGTCACGCCGGGCGAGCTGATCGACGCCATCGTGACCGAGCGCGGCGTGATCCTGAACCCGACCCCGGAGAACATGCGCGCCGCCTTCGGCGGCTGACGCGCGGGGGAGGGGCCGCGTGACCTCCGCCCCCCGGTGGTGCCGGCCGCGGGCCGGCAACCCCCTAAGTTCCTGATTTGTGCAGGTAAAATACCCGTAAAGGGAGGCGGAAAACGGCCTGTTGTGGTAATATCCGCAGGTTGAATCGAGGTTCCGGCACGACCCCCTCCCGCAGGGGGCTGCGCCGGACTGGACCGCTACCAGACAACGGAACCCGAATGGCAGAAACCGCCAAGGAAATCATCCAGGTCAACCTGGAAGACGAGATGCGCAAGAGCTACCTCGATTACGCCATGAGCGTGATCGTGGGCCGCGCGCTCCCGGATGCGCGCGACGGCCTCAAGCCGGTGCATCGCCGCGTGCTGTTCGCGATGAATGAACTCAACGCGCACAGCAACAAGCCCTACTTCAAGTCGGCGCGTATCGTCGGTGACGTCATCGGTAAGTACCACCCGCATGGCGATCAGTCGGTGTACGACACGCTGGTGCGCCTGGCACAGCCGTTCTCGCTGCGTTACATGCTGGTCGATGGCCAGGGTAACTTCGGCTCCATCGATGGCGACTCCGCCGCGGCAATGCGATACACCGAAGCGCGCATGTCGCGCCTGGCGCATGAGCTGATGGCGGACATCGACAAGGAAACCGTCGATTTCCAGCCCAACTACGACGAAAAGGAACTGGAGCCGACGGTCATGCCGACCCGGTTCCCGAACCTGCTGGTCAACGGTTCGGCCGGTATCGCGGTGGGCATGGCGACCAACATCCCGCCGCACAACCTGAGCGAATCGATCAACGCCTGCATCGCGCTGATCGACAACCCGGAAATCGACGTCGACGGCCTGATGGAGTACATCCCGGGCCCGGATTTCCCGACCGCCGGCATCATCAACGGCACCGCCGGCATCGTCGCCGGCTACCGCACCGGCCGTGGCCGCGTGCGCATCCGTGCCAAGGCCGATATCGAAGTGGCCGACAACGGCCGCGAATCGATCATCGTCACTGAAATTCCTTACCAGGTGAACAAGGCGCGTCTGATCGAGAAGATCGCCGAGCTGGTCAAGGAAAAGAAGATCGAAGGCATCAGCGAGCTGCGCGATGAGTCCGACAAGGACGGCATGCGCATCTACATCGAGATCAAGCGCGGTGAATCTGCCGAGGTTGTGCTGAACAACCTGTACCAGCAGACGCAGATGGAATCGGTATTCGGCATCAACATGGTGGCGCTGGTCGATGGCCGCCCGCAGTTGATGAACCTCAAGCAGATGCTGGAGGCGTTCGTCCGCCACCGTCGCGAAGTGGTCACCCGCCGTACCGTGTTCGAGCTGCGCAAGGCGCGCGCCCGTGCCCACGTGCTGGAAGGCCTGACCGTCGCGCTGGCCAACATCGACGAGATGATCGAACTGATCAAGACCTCGCCGAACCCGAACGAAGCACGCGAGCGCATGCTGGCCCGCGTGTGGGAGCCGGGCCTGGTCGGTGCGATGCTGGGTGCCGCCGGCGCCGAAGCCTCGCGCCCGGAAGACCTGCCCAAGGGCGTGGGCCTGATCGAGGGCGGCTACCAGCTGACCGAGATCCAGGCCACCCAGATCCTGGAAATGCGCCTGCACCGCCTGACCGGGCTGGAGCAGGACCGCCTGACCGATGAGTACAAGCAGCTGCTGGAAGTGATCGCCGGGCTGATCCACATCCTGGAAGATCCCGACCGCCTGCTGCAGGTGATCCGCGAAGAGCTGGTCAGTGTGAAGGCCGAATTCGGCGACGAGCGTCGTACCGAGATCCGCCACAGCGAAGAAGACCTGGACATCCTCGACCTGATCGCGCCGGAAGACGTGGTGGTCACCGTGTCGCATGCCGGTTACGTGAAGCGCCAGCCGGTGAGCGTGTACCGCGCGCAGCGCCGTGGTGGTCGTGGCCGTAGTGCGGCCGCGACCAAGGAAGAGGATTTCATCGAACAGCTGTGGCTGGTCAACACGCATGACACGCTGCTGACCTTCACCAGTTCGGGCAAGGTGTTCTGGCTGCCGGTCTACCAGCTGCCGGAAGCGGGCTCCAACGCCCGCGGCCGTCCGATCATCAACTGGATCCCGCTGGAACCGGGTGAACGCGTGCAGGCCGTACTGCCGGTGCGCGATTACGCCGATGGCCAGTTCGTGTTCTTCGCCACCAAGAACGGTACGGTCAAGAAGACCCCGCTGGGTGAGTTCGCCTTCCGTCTGGCGCGCGGCAAGATCGCGATCAACCTCGATGAGGGCGACGCGCTGGTCGGCGTCGGCCTGACCGACGGCCAGCGCGACATCCTGCTGTTCGCCTCCAACGGCAAGACCGTGCGCTTCGGCGAGGACAAGGTCCGCTCGATGGGCCGTACCGCCACCGGCGTGCGGGGCATCAAGATGCCGGCCGGCGAGGAAGTGGTCAGCCTGATCGTGGCCGAAAGTGCCGGTGGCATCGAGGACGAGAACGAGGACGACAGCGGTGTCGAGGAAGCCGCCGCCAATGGCGATGCGGTGATCGAAGGCGCCGACGACGCCAGCGTTCAGTACATCCTGACCGCGACCGAGAACGGCTATGGCAAGCGCACCCCGCTGCCGGACTATCCGCGCAAGGGCCGTGGCACGCAAGGCGTGATCGGCATCCAGACCACCGAGCGCAATGGCAAGCTGGTCGCCGCGGTGCTGATGGGCTCCAGCGACGAAGTCCTGCTGATCTCCGATGGTGGCACCCTGGTGCGTACGCGTGGCTCGGAAATCAGCCGCGTCGGCCGCAACACCCAGGGCGTGACCCTGATCCGCCTCTCCAAGGACGAGAAGCTGCAGGCGGTGGAGCGCATGGATGCCTCGATCGACGAGGACGAGGACGAGGTGGCTGCCGCCGCCCCGGCCACGACCGACGGCGCACCGGCTGCTGCCAGCAGCGAGGACGCCGCGCAGGAGTGATCCTGCCGCGAGCCTGAGGTACCCGACGACGCCGGCCCTGTGCCGGCGTCGTCGTATCCGGATGCCACGCATACGCGCGCGCTTCACGCAGGCGGTGGGATAACGGCGCATGCTGCCCCCGGAGATCGACGATGTCCGCCACGCCGCAGTCCGCTCCTGCTCCCGTCCGCGCCTCCCGGCATCCCCTCGTCACCGTGCTGTCGCTGCTGCTGGTCGTGTTCGGCCTGGTCATCGGTGGCCTCGGTGGGTGGCTGCTCAGCCTGGGTGGCTCGGCTTACTACGCCATCGCCGGGCTCGGCCTGCTGGCCAGCGGAATCCTGTTGTTCGGCAACCGCTGCAGCGGCGCGCTGCTGTATGCGCTGGTGTTCTTCGGCACGCTGCTGTGGACCTGGTGGGAATCGGGCAGCGACTACTGGCGCTGGGTACCGCGGCTCGGGCTGCTGACTGCGCTCGGCATCGTGCTGGCGCTGCTGGTGCCAACGCTTCGCGAGCCGGTTTCAAAACGCCTGTCGCGCAGCGTGGCGGGCGTGCTGATGCTGGTGTTCGTGGCCGCCTTCGGCCTGGCCTTTGCGCCGCATGGGGAAGTGGACGGCCACCTGCCGTTCCCGGAAGGCGCAGTCAGCGCCGGACTGGAACCTACGCGCGATACCACGGGCCTGCAGCCGGCTGACCAGCCCGCCGAGGGCGACTGGCCGGCGTGGGGCCGCAGCAATGCGGGCACCCGCTATTCGCCGCTGCAGCAGATCACCCCGGCCAATGTGGCCACGTTGCAACCGGCCTGGCAGTTCCGTACCGGGGATATGCCGAAGAAGCGCTGGGGTGCCGAAACCACGCCGCTGAAGATCGGCGACCGCCTGTACCTGTGCACCGCACGCAACCGCCTGATCGCGCTTGATGCTGCCAGCGGCAAGGAACTGTGGCGGTTCGATCCAAAGGTGAAGGATGCCTCGATTCCCTATACCGCTGCCTGTCGTGGTGTGAGCTATTACGAGCAGCCCAGCACGCCGACCCTTGCCGACGCAGCATTGGCCGATGTTGCCGCTGATCTGGCGTTGCCGGAACCGCCTCCCAGCGTCACCCGCAGCGCTGCACCGGGCAGTCGACCGGCGTGCTGGGCGCGCATCATTGAAGGCACGCTGGACGGTCGCATCATCGCGGTGGACGCGGACAGCGGCCGCCCCTGCGCGAATTTCGGCAACAACGGGCAGGTCGACATTACCCTGGGCATGGGCGAGGTGCCACCGGGTTACGTGTCGATCAACTCGCCGCCGGCCATCGTGCGCGGCGTGATCGTGACCGGCCACCAGGTGCTGGACGGGCAGCGCCGCGATGCGCCGTCGGGCGTGATCCAGGCGTACGACGCCATCACCGGCAAGCTGCGCTGGGCGTGGGACATGGACCAGCCCGAGCGCAGCGGCCTGCCGCCGCGCGAGCAGACCTACACGCGCGGCACCCCCAACATGTGGACCACTGCCACCGGTGATGAAGCGCTGGGGCTGGTCTACCTGCCGCTGGGTAATTCCGCGGGAGACTATTGGAGTGGTTCGCGCACGGAGAACCAGAATCGCTATGCGACCTCGCTGGTGGCGATCGACGTGGCCACCGGCAAGCCGGTCTGGCATTTCCAGGCGGTGCGCAAGGATGTGTGGGACTACGACCTGGGGTCGCAGGCCAGCCTGATCGACTACCCGACGGCGGCGGGTAAGGTGCCGGCAATCCTGCTGCCGACCAAGCAGGGTGACCTCTATATCCTCGATCGCCGCAACGGCCAGCTGCTGACCGCGGCCGAAGAGCGCAAGGTACCGGTCGGCGGCGTCGAACCCGAGCAGCGTTCCCCCACCCAGCTGTTTTCGCTGTACCACACGCTGCGCCGCGACCATGACCTGACCGAGCGTGACATGTGGGGCATCACCCCGATTGACCAGCTGGTCTGCCGCATCCAGTTCCGCAAGGCGTACTACGAAGGGTTCTACACGCCGCCGAGCAGCGACCGACATTCCATCGAGTACCCCGGCTACAACGGCGGCTCGGACTGGGGCAGCGTGTCCATCGATACGCGCCGCGGCGTGATCGTGGCCAACTACAACGACATGCCCAACTACAACCGGCTGGTGCCACGCGCGGAGGCCGACCGGCTGGGGTGGCTGCCGCGCGAGAAGGTCCGGTTCGACAAGGGCGGTGCCGAAGGCGCGGGCGACCCGCAGGTGGGTACGCCCTACGCCATCCAGGTCAACGCCGGCTGGCGGCTGCCGTTCACTGGCCTGCTGTGCAAGCAGCCGCCCTATGGCGGTATCCGTGCCATCGACCTGCGCACCGGCAAGCTGCTGTGGGACCGACCGTTTGGCAGTGCGCGCGGCAACGGACCGTTCGGCATCCGTTCCGGCCTGCCGATCGAGATCGGCACGCCGAACAACGGCGGTTCGGTAGTGACCGCCAGCGGCCTGATCTTCATCGCCGCCGCCACCGATGACCTGCTGCGCGCCATCGATCTGAAGACCGGCAAGGAGCTTTGGCATGCCAAGCTGCCTGCCGGCGGCCAGGCCAACCCGATGGTGTACGAGCAGGGCGGGCGCCAGTACGTGGTGATCATGGCCGGCGGCCACCATTTCATGGAAACCCCGAACGGCGATTACGTGATTGCGTTTGCGTTGCCGAGGTAACCGCAATGGGGGCGGTGGGCCGTCCCCATTGCACGACACGGGATTACACCGTGACCACCACCTTGCCGATCTGCTCGTTCGATTCCAGGTAACGGTGTGCTTCCTGGATCTGCGCGAACGGGAACACCTTGGCGATCTTTGGTGTCAGCATGCCCTTGTCCAGGCCATCGACAATGAACGCCTTGGCACGGGCCAACGCGGCATCGTCGGAGACGATTTCCGAGTACAGATAGCCCTTCAGCGTCAGCGACTTGCCCAGCACATTGAACAACGGGAACGGCGTGGGTTCGCTGCTCAGCGCGCCGTATTCCAGCAGGATGCCGCCACGCGCCATCGCTTCGGTCAGCGGAACCAACTGCGGGCCACCGATTGGATCGAACACCACGCGGGCACCGGCACCGCTGGTGATGCGTGCCACTTCGGCCACCAGATCCTGCTCCTGGGTGGCGATGACGTGGGCGGCGCCGGCATCGAGCAACGCTTGGCGCTTGCCCGGGCCACGGGTGACCGCGATCGGCGTGGCGCCCACCGCGTTGGCGATCTGGATCGCGGCTAGGCCGACGCTGCTGCTGGCAGCGGTGATGATGACGAAATCCCCGGCGGCCAGATGTGCCTGTTGCAGCAGCGCGCCCCAGGCGGTGACGTACTGCATCCACACCGCGGCCGCCGTTTCGAAGCCCAGTGCCTGCGGATGCTTGACCACCAGTTGCGCGGGCACGTTGGCCAGCTCGCCATAGGTGCCCCAGCGCGCGATGTCCAGCGGCGGTATCACGCTGACCGCATCGCCTGCAGCGAAGCCGCTCACCGCACTGCCGATGGCTTCGACCACGCCGGCCGCTTCGTAGCCCAGCCGGCTGGGGAACTGCGCTTCCTGCAGATAGGCGCCGTTGCGGAACATCACCTCGGCGCGGTTCAGGCCGATCGCCTTGACCCGGATCTGGACTTCGTCGGCGGAGGGGGCGGGAACGTCGATATCGTCGATGCGCAGCACATCGGCGGTGCCATATTCGTGGATGCGGACAACCTGGCTCATGGGGGGCTCCGAGAAAGGGCCGACGAGGGCGCCGGCGAAAGGGTGAGCGCTACTGTGCGCGTCGTCTGTAACCAGAATAAGGGGTAATCTGGCGTTTCATTGAAAAACAATTTTTTGCAATGGACCTGATCGTTCCCCTGCGGACCTTCGCCAAGGTGGCCGAGGTCGGCTCCTTCGCCGCCGCTGCCGAGGCATTGGACCTGTCGCCGCAGCTGGTCGGCAAGCACATCCAAGCGCTGGAGCAGCATCTGGGCGTGCGCCTGCTCAACCGCACCACGCGAAAGCAGAGCCTGACCGACTTCGGTCAGGCCTACTTGGCGCGGGCGCGGGTGATCCTGGAGGAAGTGGAGGGCGCCGAGGAATTGGCGGAAGTGGCGCGTGGACGGCCGATGGGGCGCCTGCGCATCAGCGCGCCGGTCACCTTCGGCGTGCACGCGCTCGGCCCGGCGGTGGTGGCTTACATGCAGCAGTACCCGGATGTGCAGGTCGATCTGAACCTGTCCAACAGCCTGGTGGACATCGTCGAGGACGGCTACGACCTGGTGTTCCGTACCGGTGACCTGGCCGACAGCGGGCTGGTGGCACGGCGGCTGGGGCCGTATCCGCTGGTCCTGTGTGCCTCGCCGGACTATTTGGCTTCGCGCCCGGCCATCACCCATCCCAATGATCTGAGCCGGCACGAGTGCCTGGGCTTCGCGCATTCGATCATCCGCACGCGCTGGAGTTTCCGCGATGCCGATGGCAGCGTGCTTACCGTCCCGGTGTCCAGCCGCTTCATGGTCAACCAGGCCGAGCCGCTGCTGACAGCGGCCGTGGGTGGTCTGGGGTTGATCCTGCAGCCCTACGAAATGCTTGCCGCTGCGCTGGCACGTGGTGAACTGGTGGAAGTGCTGCCGGACCATGTGCCGGTATCGACCTGGATCAACCTGGTGTATCCGCGCGACCGCCAGCTGACCCCCAAGCTGCGCAGCTTCCTGGACTTCTGCGTGGCGCGTTTCACTGAGCAGTCGATGGCACGGCGATAGCGTGGCATCGATCAGTATTCCCGTGTTCCCATGCGAAGGACTCGCCCCGTGATCTCTCTCCCGTTGCCGCAGCATGCCACCCGCTTCCTGCTGCTGGCGTCCTTTTCCAGCGCCAGCGTGCTTGCGCAGCAGATACCTGCGCAGGCGTTGGCCGAGTGGGGGGGTGCAAGGGCGCACGGACGGCCTGGCGCGACCTGATATCGAATGCCAGGATTTCCTGCAGGCGATGGGCCGGAAGCCTCCGGGACTGCAGTATGTAGGTTGCAGCCAGGATGACGCGTCCTACATCAAACCCATGGAAGCCCACTATCGTGTTTCAGGTGCCCAGGCGGCGCAGGTGGAAGCCTATCTGCGCGAGACATTTGGCATGCCTGCATTGCGCTACGTCTGTTGCGGCTGGAGCAATGGCGCGCCGTACTACTGGCGCGACGGCCCGGATACGGTGCGGTATCAGATCGGCATGGGGGTGGAGTCGCTGCCGTACGAACGGGACGAATGGCCGCGCATCGAGGCATTCAACGTCACCGTCGAGGTGTTGAGGCAGAGTCCCTAGCGTGGATGCGGCGGGCCGATCCATCGTCTAGGATGCGCCCAGGGATACCCGCAAAGGAATTGCCATGAAGGCTGTTGGACGCCTGTTTCTCTGCAATGCGTTGGCCTGTTTGATCCTGGTTGCCACGTCGGCGTTTCCGGCATTTGGCGCAGCATCTTCCGAGCGCGAACATCCACGTGCGCAGGATGCCATCGATGACTGGCTTGCGGCCTTCAATGCAGGCAGCCTCGAGGGGTTGCAGGCATTTGCCGACAGATATGCGAAGCAGGAGGGCAGCACTCCCAAGGACTATCTCGAGTTCCGCGAGAGCACCGGCCCGCTGAACGTGCTGGAAACACTCGAGCGCGCGCCCAGCCAGGCGAAGCTGCTGGTAATGGGCCAGCTGAGCGAACGTGCGATGTGGGTGACGGCGGTCATGGACCCGGCCAACCCGTCGCACGTGAAGCAGTTCCAGATCGAGGGCACTGATACGCCGGACAAGTACAAGCCGGAACGGGTTGCTTTGCCCGCGCTGATGGCCGATGCCACAGCAAAACTGGAGGCGCTGCGGGCGCAGGACGCGCTGTCGGGTGCATTGCAGGTGGCACGGAACGGCAAGGTGCTGCTGGACTGGCGCGGTGGCGAGGCTGATCGTACCGCTGGCATTCCAGTGGGCGTGGATACGCAGTTCCGCCTTGCGTCCTCCAACAAGATGTTCACTGCAGTGGCCATCCTGCAGCTGATGCAGGAGGGCAAGCTCAGCCTTGATGACACGATAGGGAAGTTCCTGCCGGACTATCCGAACAGGGTGGTAGCCAGCAGCGTGACCGTACGCCATCTGCTGTCACATACCAGCGGTCTGGGTGATTTCTTCGGCGACGATTTCGAGCAGTATTCCGCGTCGTTGAAGACGCTGGATGACTACGTGCAGCGCTTTGCCAAGGATGCGCCGCAGTTCACGCCGGGCAGCCAGGACAGCTACTCCAACTATGGCTTCATCGTATTGGGGCGCATCATCGAAGCGGTTTCGGGGCAGTCGTACTACGCCTATGTGGACGAGCACATCCTGCGCCCGGCGGGCATGACCGGCACCGGCTTCGAGCCGGAAACAGTGAACGTCCCGCAGCGAGCCGTCGCCTACACGAAGAAGGATGGGCAATGGGTCCGTGAAACGAAGTCGCTGCCCTGGCGCGGCATGTCAGCCGGTGGTGGCTACAGCACGGTGGCCGACATGGTGAAATTCGCCGGGGCACTGCAAAGCGGAAAGCTGGTCTCGCCCGCATTGCTGAAGCAGGCCACCACCGCGCAGAACCACAAGGGCTGGTATGGATTCGGCTTCGTGGTGCAGGGCGAGGGCAGGGAACACCAGTATGGCCATGAAGGCGGTGCGCCCGGATCGAACAGTGCCATCGTGGTGATGCCCGCACAGGGCTATGTGATCGTTGGCCTGGCCAATGTCGATCCGGATGCGATCGGCAACGTGGTCAACTACATCGCGCGTAGAGTGCCGCTGTGAACGCGGCAGGTGCCGGTCATTCCGGCACCCGCACCATCTTCGTCATCAAGTGTTCCACCACACCCGCCGGGTCGGTCGTGCGGCCCACATGCGTGCTCGACATCTGCACGACCGAACTGCGCTTGGCGGTAAGGAAGTGGAAGCGGGCACGCGCGGGCAGTTGCGCGATCGGCCCGGCGTTGGCGTCGCCACGGCAGATGGCCACGATCGCATCCAGCCACGGTTGCAGCGCCTCCTGGTCCAGCGCCGGCGCGAAGGCACGCAGGCGCGCAGGATCGATCTCGATGGCCGCTTCCAGATGGCGCGCGCCAGGGCAGGAGACGATCACCCCGACGTTGATGAACTCCTCGCGTTCCACCCGCGGTACCACGCGGATGACCGCATAGTCATACGTGTGCAGCGTGGGCACGGATGGCCTCCTGCACGAACACCGCACGCACTTTCAGGCGGTGCTTGAGATAATCGATGTAACCCTGGCGGTAGGCTTGGGGGCTGTCGAACGCCGGCTCGTTGACCAGCCAGCTGTCCGGCACCAGGCCGACGATGCGTTCGATCTCGGCATCGGTCAGGCGCGCGGCCAGCTCGGCATCCACCTCGGCGATGCGACTGGCGAACGACAGCAGCACATGGTCGCGGATCAACACGAACGGCTTTTCGCAGGCATCGCCGGCGTTGGCCCAGTCGTGATGGAAGTACATGGCCGCACCGTGATCGATCAGGTACAGCTTTCGATGCCACACCATCAGGTTCGGGTTGCGCGTGGTGCGATCGACATTGCTGGTGAACGCATCGAACCAGACGATGCGCGAGGCCAGGTCGGCATCCACCGGCATTGCCGCCGGATCGTAATTGATCGCACCGGGCAGGTAGTCCAGGCCCAGGTTCAGGCCTTCGCTGGCGCGGATCAGCTCCTGGATTTCCGGGTCGGGCTCGGTGCGGGCGAACTCGCGGTCCAGCTCGACGAACAGGATTTCCGGAATCGGCAGGCCCAGCGTGCGTGCCATCTCGCCGGCGATCAGCTCGGCGATCAACGCTTTCGGGCCCTGGCCGGCGCCACGGAACTTCAGCACGGCCATGCCGTCGTCGTCGGTCTCGACCACGGCCGGCAGGGAGCCACCTTCCCGCAAGGGCGTGATGTAGCGGAGGGCATGTACGGTGCGCATGCGTGCATTCTAGCGTGGGTGCAGGCGCAACCCTCTGACCGGCGAGGACCGATTTCGGCCTTCACCTGTCCCTTCCGCCTGCGATGGCAGCATCCTGCTACAGGAACCCTTGGGTTCATGGGCGTACTGGCACTCTCGATGCAGAGGCTCCAGGCTGGGTACCTGCTCGGCTGCCAGCGACGCGCACTGCGAAGCGGAAACCTCATCCACGATGTCCTGCAGGCTACGGAGGTGCACCGATGAGCGACGAATTCACTCCCATTCTGCCGACCTTGGACGATGCCAAGGCGGAAGAAATGATCGGCAAGGTCGTCCTGGTCGGGGTTACCCGCTATGGCGGCGACGGTCAGGTAAAGGGGCTGGAGCAGTACGCCGGCACGGTGTTGCGCATCAGCGCCGACGAGGGCGTGGTGCTGGCCGACGAGAATGATGGCCACGAGCGCTACCTGCCACCGATGCTGGACCAGTACCAACCAGCCGAACCCGGCGAGTACCGCATGCGCACCAGCGGCATGATCGTGGTCGACCCCGACTACCTGGCCACCTGGGACCTGCACGCGCAGCAGTAGTGCCAGGCCATGCCTGGCAGGTGCCGGCAGTGCCCCGGCACCTCCCGGAGCCGCACTTTGCCCCATCCGGCCACTAGTCCTTCCGGCCCATTCACGACAACCCCTGCGGTGCTAGATTCGGGTCCATGCCCGATTCCGGGCGCCCATTCACACCTCAGGGGATAAGGATGCTCATCCGTCGAACCTCTCTGGCAGCGGCGGTTGCCGTTGCCACCGTCGGCCTGCTGGCCGCTGGCCCGGCGCTTGCCGATTACGCGAAGCCGCCGGAACACCTGCTCAAGGTGTTGAAGGCACCGCCGCCGCCGGCGCCGAACGTGGCCCCGGGCGGCCAGCGCCTGCTGCTGACCACCGCGCAAACCTACCCGTCGATCAGCCGCGTCGCCCAGCCGTACCTGAAGCTGGCCGGCGTGCGCCTGGAGCCGAAGAACCGCAGCCGCCATGACACGCCCGGTGGCTACGGCATTCCGGCCTGCGTGGCCGACTTCACCCTGGTCGACATCGGCAGCGGCAAGGAAACCAAGGTCAACCTGCCGCAGGGCTGCGCCACCGGCGCGCTGTGGTCGGCCGATGGCAGCCATTTCGCCTTCCAGAATGCGGTTGATACCAGCGTGCAGCTGTGGGTGGGCGATGCGGCCACCGGGCAGGTGAAGCAGGTGCCGAATGTGCAGCTGAACCCGATCTTCGGCTACACCGTGCAGTGGCTGGGCGGCAGCCAGAACCTGCTGGTGAAACTCGTACCGGCCAACCAGGGCCCGGCACCTTCCAACGGCGGCGTACCGACCGGCCCGGATGCACAGGAGTCGCTGGGCAGCAGTGGCGAGAGCAGCACCTACGAAGCCCGCGACACGCTGACCAGCGTGCATGACGAGAAGCTGTTCGCTTATTACGGTGCCTCGCAGCTGGCCGTGGTCGATACCGCCGCCAACAGCGTGCGTCCGGTCGGGCAGCCGGCGCTGTTCAACGAAGTCAGCGCCGCACCCGATGGCGTGCACGTGCTGACCGAATCGATCAAGGCGCCGTACTCGCATGCGGTGACCTACCAGCGCTTCGCCAACGACGTGGCCGTGCTGGACATCGCCAGCGGCAAATCCACGCCGATTGCCAGCCTGCCGCTGGCCGACCGCGTACCGGTGCATGGCGTGCCGGAAGGCCCGCGTGGCTTCGACTGGCGTGCCACCGATCCGGCCACCCTGGTCTATGCCGAGGCACTGGACAAGGGCGACTGGAAGGTCAACGTGCCGCACCGCGACCGCGTGCTGATGCTGAAGGCCCCGTTCAACGGCAAGCCGACCGAAATCACCCGTACCGCGCAGCGATTTGAGGGCTTCGCGTGGACCGCCGATCCGGCCGTGGCGTTCCAGTACGAGAACGACGAGAACCGCCACTGGATGCAGACCCGCATCGTCGATGTGGACCAGCCGAAGAAGGAAGGCCGCCTGCTGTGGGACATGTCCAGCGACGAGCTGTATGGCAACCCCGGCAACCTGGTCTTTACCCGCTTGCCGAATGGCGCGCAGGTGGTGCGCCGTGAGGGCAACCATGTGTTCCTCAGCGGCCGTGGCGCGTCGCCGCAGGGCGACCGTCCGTTCCTGGACCGCCTGGACCTGGGCACCCTGAAGAGCGAGCGCCTGTTCCGCAGCAGTGCCGACGCCTACGAACAGTTCCTCGGTTTCAGCAGCACGCCGGGGCGCTACCTGACCTGGCACCAGTCGGTGATCGATCCTCCGAACGCCTTCATCCGCCAGCAGGGTGAGGCAGTGGCTGATGCGAAGACCGGCGAGGCGCAGTTCGCGTCCACCGCGACCGCGCTGACCAAGCTGGTCGACCCGACCCCGGAGGTGCGCCAGATCAAGAAGCAGCTGGTGACCTACAAGCGTGCCGACGGCGTGGACCTGTCGTTCACCCTGTACACGCCGCCGGGCTACAAGGAAGGCCAGCGCGTGCCGGCGATCCTGTATGCGTACCCGGCCGACTTCGCCAATGCCGCGCAGGCCGGCCAGGTGTCCGGTTCGCAGCAGACCTTCACCCGTCTGCAGCCGTACCGCCTGATGCTGCTGGCCGGCTACGCGATCATCGACAACGCCTCGTTCCCGATCGTCGGGGACCCGAAGAACGCGTACGACACTTATCTGGAGCAGCTGGAAGCCGACGCCAAGGCGGCGGTGGACAAGGCCGTGGACATGGGCGTGGTCGACCGCAACCGCATCGGCGTGACCGGTCACAGCCACGGTGGCCTGATGACCGCCAACCTGATCGCGCACACCAAGCTGTTCAAGGCCGGCGTGGCGACCAGTGGTTCGTACAACAAGACCTTCACCCCGTTCGGCTTCCAGAACGAACGCCGCTCGGTCTGGCAGGCGCAGGACGTGTACCTGAAGGCCTCGCCGTTCTTCTATGCCGACAAGATCAAGCTGCCGCTGCTGCTGGTCCACGGCGAGGACGACGCCAACCCGGGCACCGAGCCGTTCCAGTCGCGCAAGCTGTACCAGGCCATTCGTGGCAACGGCGGCACCACCCGCCTGGTGATGCTGCCGAACGAACCACACTGGTACACCGCGCTGGAGTCGAACGAGCAGCTGGTGTCGGAAATGCTGAACTGGTTCGACACCTACGTGAAGAACGCCAAGTGAAGGAACAGGAAGGCCACCTCCGGGTGGCCTTCCTGCATCCTGCTGTAGCGCCGAGCCCACGCTCGGCTGTAACCAGCCGCACGTGCTCTGCAATCAACTGTGGAGACTCGGTAACGACGTGTTACCGGCACATTCGCGTGCCACGCAGATGGGCTAGGCTGGCCCTGTGAGTTCGTCCCGGGTCGGTGCAATGAAAGCCATCGTTCTTGCTGCAACGTTGTCGTTGGTCCTGGTTTCAAACGCCCATGCCCAGTCGCTGCCCACCGAGCTGGCGCAGCTGGGGATCATCGCCGGCATGCCCTACGCCAAGGCCAAGCGCCTGCTGGATGCTGCGGGATGGCAGGTGAAGCCGGCGCAGGGCGCGCCGGAATCGCTGGAGGGCTTTCCGGAAGTGGGGTGCCAGAAGGGCGGGAAGCAGTGCGCGACGACCTTCGAGAAGGGTGAACAGCAGATTGCGGTGCGGCTGGGCACTACCCTGGCAGGGCAGCCGTTCGTGCAGAGCGCTGATTGAGCACCCGAGCTCACGCCAACGGCAGGCGGTCCTGCGCATGCGCCAACCGGTCGTGCAGTTCGCGCACGTGCTCGGCCTTGGCATGGATGCGCGTGGTATCACCGAAACTGCGCAGGTAGGCGCACGCGGCGAAGCCGGCACTCTTCTTTTCGTACTCGGCAATCCAGGCCAGGCGATCCGGGTTGTTGGCCTGCTCGGCTGACCACGCGGCCACCGGCGGACGGATGCGGTACCTCAGGCCAACGCGCCACGGCTTTGGTGTCAGGCGCGCACGGAAGCAGTGCTGCAGCCGGCACATGCGCGCGTACAGGGTGTCGGCGCCCAGCGTTCTGAAGAACGCCTGAAGCTGCTCGTCTTCGGGCAGGAACGTGGCGTGCATGGCCAGCACGCGCAATCCAGCCGGCGTGCGGTACGTACGCAGATGCCAGTCCGGATGCTGTTCGCTGAAGGCCGCGACCCGCTGCAGGGCTACGCCTTCGGCGCCACCGGCCGCGGCCAGGCGCCGCTTGCGCTGCATCAGCATCGCCGTGTTGACCAGCAGCACCGCTGCCACCCCCAGCACCAGTCCCACCAGCCAGTGCCAGATCAGAGTGCCGATGACGGCGCCAGCGAACAGCAGCACTGCGGCGATGATTGCAGGCATCACGCAACCGGCAGGTGGCTGCGCATGATCGATGTCGGCGAACAGCACGTCCGGGGTGTTCAGGCACAGCGCACCGTAGCTGTTGCGTGTAATGATGACGTCGCCGTCGCGCTGCACGATCTGCTCGCGGATCGGCACGCCCTCCACGCCGTAGTTGCTGCGCACTTCGCGTCGCGGAAGCGCCTGCCCGGCGAGGATGGCATTGAGGGCTTCGTTGGCGCGGCGATCGGCGTGCACCTGCGCCTCGGCAGGGCCTTCGTCGGACCAGCCGAAGCGGCGAACGACCACCGGCCGGCCACGGAAACGGGCCTGCAGGCGGGCTTCGGCCCAGTACGCGGGAACGATCATCATCGTGCGGTGCTCCATCTTCCATGGCAGGTGCCGAAGCGAGTCTGGCACAGCGCCGGTGCGCCCGCATCCGCCTGCTGCAGTGGGCCGGGCGGAGTGATAGATTGCGCGCTTCGCATGCACTCCACCAAGGACGGAGCGATGTTCATGATCCTGCGCGGCCTGTTGGCCCTGGCCTGTGCCGGGGCGGTAGGCGTGGCCACCGCAGCGGTACCGGCAGGGCCGCAGATCCTCACCGAGGATGTCAGCCGTTTCTATGCACTTTATGACAGCGCTGGCGGCAAGCCCAGCGTTGCGCAGCTGCGTGGATACCTGGCCGAGGGTTCGGCCGGCCTGGCCGAACTGGCCAAGGCGCGCCGGGTCACTCCCGAACGCATTGTCGAGTCCATCGCCAGCCAGCCCGAGCTGTATGCACAGGGACGGAACTGCCTGGCCGAACTGCCCGCGGTGAAGCAACGCCTGACGCAGGTGTTTTCCAACCTGCAGGCGATCTACCCGCAGACCCGGTTCCCGCCGGTGACCATCGCGGTGGGCCGCGGCCGGCCGGTCGGGCTGACCTCGAAAAGCGGCGTGATCATTGGTCTGGAAGCGCTGTGCGCGGCCGACTTCATGAATGCCAATGTGCAGGATCGCTTCGTGCATGTGATCGCACACGAATACGTGCACATCCAGCAGACCGGCCTGATCGACTTCGAGCCGGGTGACCCGCGTGCCACGGTGCTGCGTGTTTCGCTGGGCGAGGGCATCGCCGAATTCATCACCGAGCTGATTTCCGGCAACGTCGGCAATGGGCGTCACGCGGCCTGGACCCGTGGCCGGGAAGTGCATATCGAAAGCGCGTTCGCGCTGGATCTGGACAGCACCGATCTGTCGCCGTGGCTGTACAACTACAAGCCGGGCTCGCAGGAACCCTACGACCTGGGGTACTGGGTGGGTTACCGCATCGCCAAGGCCTATTACCTGCAGGCCAAGGACAAGCGTGATGCGGTGCGTGCGCTGGTCCAGCAGGACAACCCGAAAACGATCCTGGCCGCCAGCGGCTGGACGCCGGGCATGTGGATGCCGGCGAAAGTCACGGGTGCAGCGGCGCGTACGGCTGCACGCTGAGCACAGGGCAGGGCGTTAGACTGCGCAAGATGATTTCAGGAGTACCCGCATGCGTGGACCTGTTGAGCTTGCCGCTGCAACCGTCGTGACGTTGGGCCTCGCGTTGGCTTCTCCGCTGGGGGCCGCCGAAGCCGTCGCAGTCAATCCGCTGCTGCAGACGCCCATCGACCAGTTGCGCCCCGACGAGGTTCGTTTCATGCAGCAGCGCCTGGCCGATTTTCCGGAGTTGCAGCGCTATCGTGATGTCAACGCGCGACTGCCTGCGGCCGTGCCGGGCCAGCCGCGCGTGGTGTTCTTCGGCGACTCGATCACCGAAGGCTGGGGTGCGGAAGGCAGCGCTGGATTCTTCCCCGGCAAGGGCTGGCTCAACCGCGGCATCAGCGGCCAGACCACGGCGCAGATGCTGGTGCGCTTCCCGCAGGACGTGCTGGCACTGAAGCCACAGGTGGTGGTGATCCTGGCCGGCACCAACGACATTGCCGGCAACACCGGCCCGTCCACGCAGGCGATGATCGAAGACAACCTGCACGCGATGGTGGACCTGGCCCGTGCACATGGCATTGCCGTGGTGCTGGCATCGGTGCTGCCAGTCAGCGATTACCCGTGGTTGCCGGGCACGGCACCTGCGCCCAAGGTGCGCGCATTGAACGCGGCATTGAAGCGCTATGCCGATGCACAGCAGCTGGTCTATCTGGACTACTACACGCCGATGGCCAATGCCGCCGGAGCGCTCGATCCGCAGCTGGCCGAGGATGGCGTGCATCCCACGGCGAAGGGCTATGCGGTGATGGCGCCGTTGGCCGAGGCGGCGGTCAAGCGCGCGCTGGAGCATGGAAACTGATCACCAGCGGATCGGCTATGCCGACCGGGTGCGACATCCAACTTCAGCGCGGGCCGCCAGCGTCGCGGGGGAAATCACCCCATGCAGATAGCGGCCATCTGAAGCTCAGGCATCGTCCAGCTTCAACGCGGCATCGGCCGCCAGCAACGCCTCGGCGGCTGCACTGAGCGACGGCGACGGCGGGGCAACCACGCCGATCGCTTCCATCATCTTCGGCATGCCCAGGAACTGGCGCGCGCGGCGGTCGTAGATGCCGGTGACCAGCAGCGCACGGGTGGCGATCTTCTGCTCGGGCCCGATCAGCACGCGCTGCTCCATGATGCCGCGCGAGCCGATCCAGCCGACCAGGCGTGTTTCCAGGGTGAAGCGCTGGAACGGCTTCAGTTCGCGGCGGAACTGGATGGTGCCGGCGCCGACGATCGGTGCCCACTTCTCGCGCAGCGCCACCCGGCCCAGGCCCATGCGCAGGATCAGGTCCAGCCGGCCCAGATCGAAGATGTTCCAGTAGCGGCCGTTGGTCATGTGCAGGTTGCTGTCCAGGTCGTTGGGCAGTACCCGGAACTGCAGCCGCGAGACCCCGAACGGCGCCTCCAGCTTCGGCCGGAACAGGCTGCACAACAGCAGGTGGAGCAGGCGGAACCAGAGATTCATGGTTATGACGACTGTTATAGAATCGCCGATACGCTAATGTATGACGACTGTCCTGGCAAGGAGCCTGCCATGAGCCCGCGCCCCTCTGATGCGCCACAACGCGTGATTGATGCTGCGGCACAGATGCTGGCGCGCGTGGGTCTCAATGCCACCAGCATCCGTGAGGTGACCAAGCTGGCCGAGGCGCCGCTGGGCTCCACCTATCACCACTTTCCCGGCGGCAAGCAGGAGCTGCTGGCGCGCGCCACCCACATGGCTGGCGACAAGGTGGAGGCGCTCCTCGTTGAGTTGTTGAAGGGCGGGGCCGTGCAGGGCCTGCAGCAGTTCCTGGCGATGTGGCGCGAGCGCCTGCTGCGGTCCGGGTTCCGCGCGGGCTGTCCGGTGCTGGCCGCTGCCGTCGAAGAGCCGGTCGAGGCCGTGCCCAGCCAGCCACGTGTTGCCGCTGCCGAAGTGTTCGCGCGCTGGCAGGGGCATCTCGCCGCAGCCTTCATTGCCGACGGCCACGATCCTGCGGCGGCGGATGGACTGGCCAGCCTGGTGATCGCCAGCGTGGAAGGCGCCGTGGCGATGTGCCGCGCACTGCAGGACATCGCTCCGTTTGATCGGGTAGCAGCGCAGTTGCTGAAGGCCGCCGCGCCGCCTTGATCCGGCCGTACGGTCGCGGGAGACTCGGCGCAGGCCCTGACTGGACGCCGCCATGGACGAATCGCACTGCCGCCACCTGATCGAGCACTACCTGCAGGCCTACAACCGCTTCGACATCGACGCCATGCTTGCGGTGCTGGCGCATAACGTGCGTTTCGAGAACCACAGCGGTAACCAGCTGACGATGGTCACCGAAGGCATCGATGCCTTCGGCGAACTGGCACGGCAATCGGCGCCGTTGTTCCGTGAGCGCGAGCAGCGGTTGCTCGAGCTGACCTTCAAGGATGATGTGGCGCTGGCCAGCATCGGCTGGCGTGGCGTGTTCGCGCAGGACATTCCCGATGGTCCCAGCGCGGGCACGGAACTGGCACTGCAGGGACACAGCGAGTTCGCTTTTGAGGACGGTCGCATCGTGCGGATCGTCGACCGCAGCTGATGATCGATGGCCTCGGCCCGTCGTCTGGACAGCGGCCCCGACCGCGGTAGAATCCGCGCAACACCGCCCACGCGTGCCCGGCAAGGATGTCCGCATGCTGTATCAGGTTCTTGAGCTTCCATGCTCCACGATCCACCGAGCTGCTGGTGGACGCGGCCATCGCCGGTGGCTTGTACCGACGCATGCAGGGCATCCAGGAGCAGGGATGGTGGCGGGTATGCGTGACGCATACGCTCTGGCCATTGTTCGGTCTGCTGGTGTTTTTCACAGTTGTTGGATGGCTCGCGCAGGAACTCGCGCCAGGTGCGACCCACCTGCTGCAGCTCATTCAAGTGCTGTAGCGCCACCTTCCCGGCCGATATCCCCATCTGCTTCATTTCTTCCAGGAACTTCATGCGACAGCGCATTGGACGGAAGCGCATCCTGACGACGGCGGTCGTCCTGTTCGTGGCTGCGGGCGCAGCGCTGGTGGTCAGTGTGCGCCCGCAGTGGCGGCAGGACGCCGGCCCACCGCCGATCAACCTGGGAACCGCACAGATGCAGGCCGAGGTGATGGCAGAGCTCATCGACCTGCGACCGACACCGCCAGGAAAACCGCCGGTACCACCGATTCCAATGAAGGCAGCCTCCTCCCCGATGCTGACCGGTAACAGCGGGTTCGCGACCGCGGAGGTGCCACTGCAAGACGTCGCGCCTGCACGCTTCGAGCCGCGCGGCTGGGAGCCTGACACGGCATTTGCAGTGATGGACTGGACAGTGCCGTCCTGCGGCGAAGAAGAATCCGCCCCGGTCTGCCAGGTTCGTCACAGCGTCGTCGAGTGGCGCGATGATGACAGTGCGGCGTCCTTTCAACTGCAGCAGCATCTGGAGTCGATGCTGCAGGTTGCGAACCGCCGGGCTTCACGGGTACCCGGTCTCGCGTTCGAGCTTGCACACGTGCGGGCGCAACGGATGACGTGGGACGAGCTTCAGCAACGGCGCGCGCGCGGTATCGAGGGATGCACGGGTGGCCCGGACAATCCGGATCTGGGCGTTGTCTATCTGCAGCGTCCTGTGTTCAGCCTGGACGGGAACTGGGCAATGGCATCGTTCGCCTCGGATCTGTGCAGTGGAGGAATGGCGATGCGTGTCCTCTACCTTCTGCATCGCAGGAAGGGCGGCTGGGAGCGTGTTCGAGTGGAGCCTGTCCGCTATACGAGCTTTGGACAGGGCCTGTGGCCCGCGTTGCCGGAGTCGTGATGACAGATACCTCGTTCAAGCCAAACCGTGACTGCCAACAACGGATCGCCTGGCGACGCATTGCATCGCTGGCGGCTGCGCTGTCGGCCTTGGCGCTCATGGCCGGAATCTGCAGCCTGCGCCCGAGGTGGCAGCAGGCGATCGGTCCGCCACCGGTCAACCTGGGAACGGCGCAGATGCAGGCGGAGGCGATGGCGCTGGCGATCCGGCAGAGTCCTCCATTCCGTCTTCCAGCCCCGCCAGTGCCGCAGCCAACGCCAGTTCTGCCATTGTCGCTGAGCAGGGTGCCCACCGCACCGCAGACGCCGTCCACGCGCGTCGATCGATGGCGCTTGCAGGAGCAGCCGCAGTTGACCGACCCGGTGGGGGAGGACATCTACGTGATGGAGCAGACCTTGCCCTATTGCTGGGCGGGCAGCAGTGCCTCGACCTGCCAGGAGGTGGACGACCTGGTCCTGCCGCTGGACGACCGGTGGCCGCCGGACAACCATGCGCTGCGATTGCAGCTGCAGGCGGACCTGGTTCCCGCCAATCGCCGTCCCACGCCAGTACCTGCGGGCGCATTGGCCGGTGCGCAGCGGATGGACGGCGCGGGGCTTCGAGCGCGGCGGGAGCAGGGGTGCAGGGCAACGGTGCATGGGCCGACTCGGACATACGACCACGTCGCCTATCTGACCCGGCCTGTTTTCAGCGTCGATGGGCAGTGGGCTATGATTGCGGTCGCCTGGGATTCGTGTTCCGACGATTTCGTCTACCGGGAGCTTGTCGTGCTGCATCGGGAACAAGGACGCTGGATGGCCGAACCCCCGGAACGGGGTCTGGGCGGCGTATGGGACGGCCGCATACTGCGGCCCTGGACGTACAACCACTGACGAGGAAGAGCGCATGGATGTCGCTGCACGCAGGAACAGGACGTTGTTTCGTTGGATCATGGTGACGCTGCTGGCAGTATTGATGCCGTTTGCGGCACTGGCGCAGCCCGCAGCCGGGCAGGCCGATGGCGCCGAAGCCGCCACTGCCGCGGAAGAGGCCCAATGCCGCGCCTGCAGCTATGAGCGTATCGGGCACAAGGTCGATATCGGGCTGGTTGCACTGGTGTCGCTGCTGGTGGTGGGCCTGCTGGCAGCGGCGTCCCGCGAGTGGGGCACCACCTCGCAGCGCTGGACCTGCCGCACGCTGGCTCTGTTGCTGGTGGGTGTCGGTGTGGCATTGCTGTGGTGGGCTGGCAGCGTCGTCTACCTGGGCTACAACCCGTGGCAGGAAATGGCCGCCCCTGCCGATGGTTCGCTTACCTCGACACTGCTCAACACCTCACCGAAGTGGCTGGCGGCGCTGGCGTTGATTGGTTTCGCACCTTCCATCTGGAAGCGCAGCGAGCGCCTGCCGGCCTGGCGTATCGGCTGATCCTGGAACGACGGCGCCGGATCACACCCGGCGCCGGTCATCAGTCAAACCGCAAACGCACACCAGCGTAGATGCCACGGCCTTCGCCCGGCGTCGAGCGGGCAACATCCCTGCCTGCGTCGTCGTAGCCCGGCGTGACCGTTGCGGCGTAGTGGCGGTTGCCGAGGTTGCGCATCTCCGCCCAGGCCTGCCAGCGGCCACCGGGTGCGTCGTAGCCGATGCGGCTGCCGAAGATCACATGGCTGTCAGCCCAGTAGCTGTTGGCGTAGTCGACGGCGATGCGCGAGGCGTATTCGGTATTGAGCGCAGCGTACAGGCCGGATGCATGATCGAAGCGCAGCTCGGCCTGGTAGGCGTGGCGCGGCAGGCCGGGCAGGCGGTTGCTGCCGAAACGCGCGTCGTGGCGATAGCGGAAATCGCTGAAGGTATACGCCTGGCGTAGCGACAGGCGGCCCGGTGCAGCCTGCCACAGCGTGCTGTCCAATCCGGCCTCCATGCCGCGGTGAACGGTGGGGCTGGCGTTGTTCTCGGCGATGAACAGGTTCGGCACCGGTTGCAGTTCGACGCTCAGCAGTTCGTGGTTCACGTGTGCGTAGTAGCCGGTCAGTTCCCAGCGGCCCAGCGCCGCGTCACCGCGCGCGCCCAGTTCCAGCGTGGTGGCGGTCTGGTTCTGCATCGGCACCGGCGCGCGCTGGCGGTCGCTGGACGGGCCATTGCCTGGACCGAAGTACTGGTTCGAGCCCCAGATCATCGACCAGGGGTGCGGCGCCTCCACCGAGCGGCTGAGGTTGCCGAACCACTGGGTCTGGGCGCTGTGCTGCCAGGTGAAGCCCAGTCGCGGCGCATAGTCCCAGTCGTGGTCGCGCAGGCGGCCGCCGCTGCTTGGCCAGGTCACCTGCACATCGCGGCGGGTGTTGATCAGCGCCAGCCCGGTCTGCATGCGCAGGCGGTCATTGAAGGTGAGGGTATTGCCGACGTGCAGCGTGCTGTCGGTGCCGTGGTGGCGGAAGTCACGCGTGCGCGTACCGGCGGCATAGCCGTTGCTGGCAAAGCGCAGAGACTCGCGCACATCGGCGTCCAGATCGTGGGTGACGCGCAGGCCGACCGTGGTCTCGCTGTCCAGGCCGAACAGCCGGTGGCGGCGGCGGTAGTCCAGCGTGGCGTTGAGGTTGGCGTAGTCCAGCTGCTGCCGGTACAGGCTCTCGTTCAAGTCCATCGGGTACTTGTGATAGACCAGCCCGGCCTGCAACGAGGAGTCCTCATCGATCTGCAGCGTGGTGACGTTGCCCACCCAGGTGCTGCCCGGCTGCGGGCGACGCGCATCGATGGCCAGATTGGCCGCGTTCGCGGCGCGCGGATCGTTGCGGATCTGATCGCGGGTCAGGCGGCCGGGCGTTTCATGATTGGTTTCGCGATAGCGCACGAAGAAGCGCGTCTGCAGGTCGGGCGCGATCTGCCATCCCACATTCGCCATCGCACCCTTGCCGTCGCCGCGCGCATGACGCTGGTAACCGTCGAATTCGGTATCGGTGTAGGCCAGGAAGTAGTCGACATCACCACTGACGCCGCCCCAGCTGATGCCGCGCTTCTGGTAGCCACGGCTGCCGGCTTCGTAGTGCAGCTGCACGCCCGCCGAATCACGACCGCTGCGGCTGACGTAGTCGATGGCACCACCCAGCGCCAACGCACCGCGCTCGAAGCCGTTGGCGCCGCGCAGGACTTCCACGCGCGACAGCCACAGCGGTTCCAGCAGCTCGTAGGGCGTGCCGCCCGGGCCGGTCAGTGGCAGGCCGTCGATCGACACCGCAATGCCCGAGGCGTGCGCGCCCGGGCCACGGTTGATGCCCGAGCCACGGATCGAGATCTTGGTGCCCTCATTGCCCGGCGACTGCGCGCTGATGCCCGGTTGGTAGGCCAGCACATCGGCGCTGGTGGACAGTCGGCTGTCGGCCTTGGCCACGTCGATCAGGTTGCTGGCGCCGGGAACGCGCTTCAGCGCCTCGCGCGCCTGCGCGCTGGCATCGGCGGCAGCGGTGACCTGCACGGCATCCAGCGTGGTGGCCTGTGGGGCCGCAGCGGCGGTGGAAGAGAGGCCGAGGGAAACGGCCAGGAACAGCAGCGAGGGGGTGGGGCGGTACGACGAGAGCGGCATGCGGGAATGCTGTAAACCACAAAAGTGGCGCGCAAGTTAACAGTTCGGCGGCGTCACGTCACCCACCGGCGGCGTATGGCCGCCCGCAACATCCATGTAGAGCCGAGTCCATGCTCGGCTATCGCGCGCAGCGCGGGTCTCCTGAGATTGCAACGAAGAGCAGCCGAGCATGGGCTCGGCTCTGCAGCAGGGTTTAGGGCGAGGGCTTCGCCAGCGCCTTGGCCTTCGCGTACAGCGCCTTGGCAATCTCTGCATCGCCCAATGCCGCATGGCACTCGGCCAGGCTGTCCCACGCGTTGGCCGAATCCGGATACAGCTCGGCGTTGAGCGCGAACACTTTCAGTGCCTTGCTGGCACCCAGACTCTCGCGGATGGCGTAGCCATCGGCATTGATCGCACGTTCCAGTTCGCCGGTGGGAACGCCATTGCTTTCGCGCAGCCAGCTACGCATCTGCGGTTTCGCATCGGTGCTGTCATCCAGCGCATAGCCGATCAGCCGCTCGGACAGCACAGCGTGCGGAAACTCCCCGGGCGCAACCACCGCCATCGTGCTCTCCACCAACGTGCTGGACCAGACATTGCGGGCGCTGCCGTTGGTCAGGTACACGAACACCCAGTAGCCGCTGGCCAGCGTGCCCTTGTAGGCCAATCGCGCACGTACACGGGTGCCACCATCGTGGCCGACCTGGGTGTAGCCGTCGCCGCGGGTGGTGTCCCAGCCAGTGGAGAAGAAATTGCTGCCGCCCCCGCTCAGTTTCTGCGGCTGCCAGAGTTTTTCCAGGGTTGCCGTATGCAGCAGCTTGCCGGTCGCCAGCGCCTGCAGGAAACGGTTCATGTCGCCCACGGTGGTCTGCAGGTCGGCATGGCCCCAGCCGTAGTCCGGCCAGGCATCTTCATTGGCCGGCTGCAGTTGGCCATCCTTGCCGATGTAAGGCACCGCCGCGCGCGTGGCTGGCACGCTGGCACCGCCCCACGAGGTGCTGGCCATCTTCAATGGCTGCAGGATGCGTTCGTGCGCGATGGCTGGGTAAGGCTTGCGGTAATGCGCTTCCAGCAAGGCGGTCAGCACCAGGTAGTTGGCCTGGGTGTACTGCACGCGGCTGCCGGTGGCGAACTGCATCGGTGTCGCGCCGGCCACCTTCAGTGCTGCTGCAAGGTCCGGCGCCACTCCGGTGTAGCCCTTACTCACCCAGCGGTTGTCCACCCGGTCGTAGTACTCGCCGATACCCGAGCTGTGGTTGAGGAAATCGCGTACGTGAATGGTCTGCCATGCTGATGGCAGGTCCGGCACATAGTGGCTGGCCGGCGCGTCCAGATCCACCTTGCCCTGGTCGACCAATTGCATCACCAGCGTGCTGGTCAGCAGCTTGGCCATCGACTGCGCGGCGAAGATGGTCTCGACGGTGGCGGGCGCATGGGTAGCGGGATCACTTTCACCGCTGGCGCCCTGGTACAGCACCTGGCCGTTGTGGGCGACCAGTACCGCCTGGCCGGCGATGCCGTAGCGTTCGCGGTTGGCCTGCAGCTGGGTGTCGAGCTGGGTAGAGAGAGCTGTGAGGATGTTATGCGCCGAAGCAGACGAAACCACCAATAGCGTGCAGAGCAATGCGGCAGCGAGCGTGCGGTACATCGCGGTGATCCATCAGCGGTGATGGCGCATGTTGGTCAAGGCTGCAGATTGGGTCAAGCTGGCCCTGTTCGATGGAGCACGCATGCATGAGCGGCTGGGCCTCGTGCCGCACGGGATCATGCGGGTATGCTCGGATGGAGGACGTGGCGGCAGTCGAGCGTTGCATTCAGGTCCTCAGCGGCCATGAAGGGCGTGCTGTGCGTGGCTTCCTTACTTCCTGATGGCGGTGATGCCAACCGGTGGCCGGCACCCTATCGATGGTGGCTGAGGGCTTACCTGGGGCTCTTGTCCATGAGCCAGCCACGGCCATAGCAGTTGCGCATGAACCCGCGGGTCGGACAGCGCTCCTCCAGGGTGTTGCTCAGCAGCTCGATGAGACGCGGTAACGGGGTCGGACCAATGAAGTTCATATCGCCGAGCTTGGTAATGGTCCACATCTGGTCCTTGCTGAGCTCTATCGTGCCAAGCAGCGGGCGTTCGCCGTCGCCTGGTCCAGACAGATTCATCACCAGGTAGCTTTGTTTTCTTTCGTCCACCAAGCCGTGGTAAGTCAGCACGTACCGATCGGGGTACTTTTCAAGCACGCCTTGCTTCCACTCAGCGAACGCGGCGTAATACTCCTTGTAGCCGATGGGCGCATCAGGCGTGAAGGACTCTATTTTCGCGTCGAAGCCGCGGGTAATGAGTGACGCGAACAGGGCTTGTGCAAGGATGCTGCAACGCTGCCTGAGATCGGGGAAGTAGGGGGTGCGGCGACGCCCATCTGGCGAGGGCAGTGCGCAGGAACCCTCATTATTCGCATCCAGAATAACGAGCGGGCTGATCCGGGCCTCGTGTGGGAGTTTTGTGCTGATATGGTTTGCTGCGCTCGCAGGCCCGGCGACCGCAATGCAGGCGGCGACAAGTAGCAGACGTTGAAGAACGCTCATTGGAGAGAATATCTCGATGGTGCAAAACGGGATTCAGACGAAGTCCTGGCACTGAGGCCTCGCCGCAGGGCGATGTGGCAATCCGCGATCGATCTACTTGATCTTTACATCCTTGCCATGGTCCTGCATCAGCTCGGCAAACCTGGCCCAGCTCAGCCGCTTCTTGTTCACCGAATTACCTGCGGGCACCCATTCGATGTTGCCTTTGCTGATCAGGGCGGTGCCGAGCAGCTTTCCGTCTTTCCTGACGGCAAGTTCGACGTCCTTGTGCAGAACGAACTTGGTGGCAAGATCCATGGTGATTTCGTGAGCCATACGGTGTATTCCTTTCAGTAGAAGAGTTCATCAGAAAGGAATGAGCCCACAGGGGCGCTGGCCCGAGTAAACAGGCCGGAGGGCCACATTCCTTGTTGACCTCCGGTATCGGCAGGGCGCCGCGCAACTTTAGGTACGATGCCACTGAAGCTGGCACAAGCCTCTTCCATGGCACGCGCGCCGGTGGATCGGGGACACTATCGCGCATTGCCTTGATGGCACCGGATGATGTGCGCGCTGGTCGCTGACTTGTCAGCCGAGAATCCCTGGCAGATCCAGCCCCTTTTCCTTCGCGCAGTCGATCGCGATGTCGTACCCCGCATCGGCATGGCGCATCACGCCGGTGGCCGGGTCGTTCCACAGCACGCGGCCAATCCGCTTGGCCGCTGCCTCGGTGCCGTCGCAGACGATCACCATGCCGGCGTGCTGCGAGAAGCCCATGCCGACGCCACCGCCGTGGTGCAGCGACACCCAGGTCGCGCCGCTGGCGGTGTTGAGCAGGGCGTTCAGCAGCGGCCAGTCGGATACCGCATCGGAGCCGTCGGCCATCGCTTCAGTTTCGCGGTTCGGCGAAGCGACGCTGCCGCTGTCCAGATGGTCACGGCCGATCACCACGGGCGCCTTCAGTTCGCCGTTGGCGACCATTTCGTTGAAGGCCAGGCCCAATCGATCGCGGTCGCCCAGACCGACCCAGCAGATGCGCGCCGGCAGGCCCTGGAACTTGATCTTCTCGGCGGCCATGTCCAGCCAGCGGTGCAGGTGCGGGTTGTCCGGAATCAGTTCCTTCACCTTGGCATCGGTCTTGGCGATGTCTTCCGGGTCGCCGCTCAGCGCCGCCCAGCGGAACGGGCCGATGCCGCGGCAGAACAACGGGCGGATGTAGGCCGGCACGAAACCGGGGAAGTCGAACGCATTGGCCACGCCTTCTTCCAGCGCCATCTGCCGCAGGTTGTTGCCGTAGTCCACGGTCGGCACGCCCAGCGCGTGGAAGCCGAGCATGGCGCGGATGTGGTTGGCCATCGATGCACGCGCAGCCTTTTCCACGTCCTTCGGTGCACTCACACGCTTCTCGTCCCACTGTTCGACCGTCCAGCCCTGCGGCAGGTAGCCGTTCACCGGGTCGTGCGCCGAGGTCTGGTCGGTCAGCAGGTCCGGCTTCACGCCGCGCTTGAGCAGTTCAGCCAGTACATCGGCGACGTTGCCGAGCAGGCCCACCGACTTCGGCGTACCGGCCTTGCACGACTCGTCGATCAGGCGCAGCGCTTCGTCCAGGTTGTCGGTCCAAGTGTCGAGGTAGCCGGTGCGCAGGCGCATGTCGATGCTGCTCTTGCGGCATTCGACGGCCAGGCAGGAGGCGCCGGCCATCACGGCAGCCAGCGGCTGCGCGCCACCCATGCCGCCCAGGCCACCGGTGAACAGCCACTTGCCGGTCAGGTCGCCACCGAAATGCTGGCGCCCCATTTCCACGAAGGTCTCGTAGGTGCCCTGTACGATGCCCTGCGCGCCGATGTAGATCCAGCTGCCGGCGGTCATCTGGCCGTACATGGCCAGGCCCTTCCTATCCAGCTCGTTGAAGTGGTCCCAGTTGGCCCAGCGCGGCACCAGGTTGGAATTGGCGATCAGCACGCGCGGTGCATCGGCGTGGGTGCGGAACACGCCCACCGGCTTGCCCGATTGCACCAGCAGGGTCTGGTCATCGTCCAGGCGCTTGAGCGTTTCGACGATGGCGTCGAAGCTTTCCCAGTCGCGTGCGGCGCGGCCGATGCCGCCATACACCACCAGTTCCTGCGGGCGCTCGGCCACGTCCGGGTGCAGGTTGTTCATCAGCATGCGCAGCGGTGCTTCGGTCAGCCAGCTCTTGGCATTGAGCGTGGTGCCGGTCGGCGCGGCGATGGTGCGGGACGGGTCGTTGCGGGTCATGCGGCGCTCCGGTTCGTAGCGAATTCAAGGCAGGCGTTGAGCACCTGCGCCAGGGTGTGGCGCAGTGGTGCGGCGTGGTCGGGGTCGAGCGGGGTGGGCCAGCTGTGTTCGTCCACCTGGTCCGGCAGGGGTTCGTGCATGTAGCCGCGGCAGGCCAGTTCCATCTGCAGGCTGTGCACGCCGCCGGCGATGTTGCTGTAGTGGCGGGTGATCCAGCCGCCCTTGAAGCGGCCGTTGCGCACCTGGCTCATGCCGCTGATCTTCAGCAGGTTTTCCACCACGTCGCTCAGGGCGTTGTCGCAGGAGGTGTCCGGTGCGCCGGACGGACCGGCAGTCCCCAGGTTGAACTGCGGCAGTTCGCCCTCGAACAGGTGCGGGATATGCGAGCGGATCGAGTGCGCGTCGTACACCACCACGGTGCCGTGGCGTGCACGCAGGCGCGTGATCTGCGAAGCCAGCGCATCGTGGTAAGGCAGGAAATACGTGTCGCGACGACGGGCGATTTCTGCTTCGTCCGGTTCGCGCCCGGCGTGGTACAGCGGCTGGTTGTCGAAGGTGGTCAGCGGACACAGGCCGGTGGTGTTCTGGCCCGGGTACAGCGACACGCCGCTGGGATCGCGGTTGAGGTCGATCACCGAACGCGAGATCGCCGAGCGCACCGTGGTCGCGCCCATGCCGCGCACGAAGTCGTACAGCTCGTGCACCCACCAGTCGGCATCGCGGCGGGCCAGCCACGGCGAGTGGTAGTCGCCGATCAGGTCGTGCGGCAGCTCGCTGCCGGTATGCGGGAAGCTGACGATGAGGGGGGCATCGCCCTCGTGCACCGTCAACCATTCAGGAAGGGTCGTCATGCCTGCGGTTCCACAGTCGGCAACAGATCGCCCAGGCCCTGCGCCAGCGCGCCACTGCGCACAAGATTCGTGGCGGTCACCATGTCGGGGTGGAAATAGCGGTCTTCTTCCAGCGTCGGCACCTGCGCACGCAGGGTGGCGCGCACCGTTTCCAGCGCGGCGCTGGAGCGCAGCGGCGCATGGAAATCACAGCCCTGCGCGGCGGCCAGCAGCTCGATGCCGATCACGTTGGCGGCGTTCTCGGCCATCTGCATCAGCCGGCGCGCGCCATGCGCGGCCATCGACACATGGTCTTCCTGGTTGGCCGAGGTCGGAATCGAATCAACGCTGGCCGGGTAGGCGCGCTGCTTGTTTTCCGAGACCAGCGCGGCGGCGGTCACCTGCGGAATCATGAAGCCGGAATTCAGGCCCGGGCGCGGGGTCAGGAACGCCGGCAGGCCGGACAGGGCCGGGTCCACCAGCATCGCCAGGCGGCGCTCGCTGATCGAACCGATCTCGCACACCGCCATCGCCAGCATGTCGGCGGCGAAGGCCACCGGCTCGGCGTGGAAGTTGCCACCGGACAGCGCTTCGCCGGTGTCGGTGAACACCAGCGGATTGTCGGACACGCCGTTGGCTTCAATTTCCAGCGTGGTCGCGGCCTGGCGCAGGATGTCCAGGGCCGCGCCCATCACCTGCGGCTGGCAGCGCAGGCAGTACGGGTCCTGCACGCGTACGTCGTTGTCGCGATGCGACTCGCGGATGTCCGAGCCCTGCATCAGCGCGCGCAGGGTGGCGGCGGTGGCGATCTGCCCGCGCTGGCCGCGGATCGCGTGTATGCGCGGGTCGAAGGGCGTGTCGGAACCCTTGGCAGCTTCCACCGACAGCGCGCCGGTGACCAGTGCGGCCTGGAACACGGTCTCGATCTCGAACAGGCCCGCCAGCGCATAGGCGGTGGAGAACTGGGTGCCGTTGAGCAGCGCCAGGCCTTCCTTCGCGCCCAGTTCGATCGGCTGCAGGCCGGCACGTGCCAGTGCGTCGGCTGCCGGTAGGCGCTCGTCACCGATGAAGGCTTCGCCAACGCCCAGCATCACGCTGGCCAGGTGCGAGAGCGGCGCCAGATCGCCCGAGGCACCCACCGAACCCTGTGCGGGCACCACCGGCAGCACGCCCTTGACCAGCATCGCTTCCAGCAGCAGCAGGGTTTCCTCGCGAATGCCCGAAGCCCCCTGCGCCAGGCTGACCAGCTTCAGCGCCATCATCAGGCGCACCACGCTGGCCGGCATCGGCTCGCCCACGCCAGCGGCATGCGAGAGCACGATGTTCCGCTGCAGGGTGGCTAGATCTTCGCGCTCGATGCGCACGCTGGCCAGCTTGCCGAAGCCGGTATTGATGCCATACACCGGCGCGCCCTTGGCGACGATGGCGGCCACCGCCGCCGCACTGGCGCGCACCACCGGCAGCGCGGCCGGGTCCAGTGCAAGCGGCGCACCGCGATAGACCTGCCGCCACTGGGCGAGAGTGACACGGCCGGGGCGAAGAACCAGGGTGTTGCTCATGTGTTGCTCCAGGAGGCAGGCAGGTCGGGCTGTCCGCGCACCACGCGCGCGTGCAGCGGGTTGAATCCAATGCGATAGACCAGGTCGGCGGGGCCATCGATGTCCCAGATCGCCAGGTCGCAGTCCAGGCCCACGGCGAGGCGGCCGATGCGATCGCTGCGTCCGAGCGCGCGCGCCGCTTCACGGGTGAAGCCGGCGATGCACTCATCGACGGTCAGGCGGAACAGGGTGGCGCCCATGTTCATCGCCAGCAGCGGGCTGGTCAGCGGCGAAGTGCCCGGATTGCTGTCGGTGGCCAGCGCCAGCGGCACGCCGGCCGCACGCAGTGCAGCGATCGGCGGCAGGGTGGTATCGCGGGTGAAATAGAAGGCACCGGGCAACAGCACGGCGACGGTGCCGGCGGCGGCCATCGCGGCGATGCCGGCATCGTCCAGATGTTCGATATGGTCGGCCGAGAGGGCACCGAAGCTGGCGGCCAGTTCGGCGCCATGCTGGTTGCTCAGCTGCTCGGCATGAATCTTCACCGCCAGCCCGTTGGCGCGCGCCGCTTCGAAGACCTGCCGCGCCTGCGCCGGCGAGAAGGCGATGTTCTCGCAGAATACGTCCACCGCTTCGGCCAGGCCTTCGGCGGCGATGGCCGGAATCATCACGTTGCACACCTCGTCGGTGTATTCCTGCGCCTCGCGGCCTGGCGGAATCGCGTGTGCGCCGAGGAATGTGGTCACCACGTTGACCCGGCACTCCTCGCCCAGCGCACGCGCTACCTGCAGCTGCTTGCGTTCGTCGGGCAGGGTCAGGCCGTAGCCGGACTTGATCTCGATCGTGGTCACGCCTTCGGCACGCATCGCCAGCAGGCGCGGCCGGCTTTCGCTGGCCAGCTGTTCCGGGGTGGCAGCACGGGTGGCGCGCACGGTGGAGACGATGCCGCCGCCGGCACGGGCGATCTCGGCATAGCTGACGCCCTGCAGGCGCTGCTCGAATTCGTTGGCGCGGTTGCCGGCGTAGACCAGGTGGGTGTGGCAGTCGATCAGGCCGGGCGAGATCCAGCGGCCTTCGCCATCGATGCGGGTGGTCGGCTGCAGGTGGGCGTCGCTGCCGGCCGGGCCAACATGGACGATGCGGCCGCCAGCGCAGGCCAGTACGCCATCGCGGATGACACCCAGCCCCTCGCCATCGAGGGTCATCAGGTGGACGTTGGACCAGAGGGTATCGACGTGCATGGCATCCACAACGCGGCTGTGCTTATATGTCTATACAATATAGGCGTCCATTTCGGGTTGTCCAGCCATGTCCGATTCGCGTTCCCCGCTCTGTTTCCATGCCGCCCACGCCCTTCTGGCCGACGGCTGGGCCCGCGATGTCCGCCTGCAGGTGCAGGACGGCCGCATCACGGCGATCCACATGGGGCAGGGCGCCCAGCACGGCGACACCCGCGTCGACATCCTGGTGCCGGGCCTGCCCAACCTGCACAGCCACGCCTTCCAGCGCGGCATGGCTGGGCTGACCGAGATCGGCGGCGGCGACGGTGACAGCTTCTGGAGCTGGCGTGAGCTGATGTACCGCTTCCTGGCCCATCTGCGCCCGGACGCGGTGCAGGCCATCGCCGCCCAGGCCTACATGGAAATGCTGGAAAGCGGCTTCACCCGCGTCGGCGAATTCCATTACCTGCACCACGACGCCGATGGTCGCGCCTATGCCAACCGCGCCGAGATGAGTGCACGGATTGCTGCCGCCGCCGACCAGACCGGTATCGGCCTGACCCTGCTGCCGGTGTTCTATGCACATGCCGATTTCGGCGGGGCGCCGCCGAATCCGGCGCAGCGTCGCCTGATCCACGATGTGGACGGTTTCGCGCAGCTGCTGGACGCCGCCAAGCCGGCACTGGCCGCGCTGCCGGATGCGGTGCTCGGCATCGCGCCGCACAGCCTGCGTGCAGTCACCGGCGAGGAATTGAGTGCGTTGCTGCCGCTGACCGACGGCCCGGTGCACATCCATATCGCCGAGCAGGTGCGTGAAGTCGAGGCCTGCCTGGCCTGGAGCGGCCAGCGTCCGGTGCAGTGGCTGTACGACCATGCACCGGTGGATGCGCGCTGGTGCCTGGTGCACGCCACCCACATCACCGACGATGAGCGCGCCGCCATCGTGGCCAGCCAGGCCGTGGCCGGCCTGTGCCCGATCACCGAAGCCAATCTGGGCGACGGCCTGTTCCCGATGCAGGCGTTCGCGCGCGAGGGCGGGCGCTTCGGTGTCGGCTCCGATTCCAATGTGCTGATTGATGCGGCCGAAGAACTGCGCCTGCTCGAATACGGCCAGCGCCTGACCCTGCGCGGTCGCAACGTGCTGGCCCCGGATGCCACCCGCAGTACCGGCCGCTTCCTGTTCGAAGGCGCACTGCACGGTGGTGCACAGGCGCTGGGCGTGCCCGCTGGCCTGCAGGTCGGCGCCAGTGCCGACCTGGTCGAACTGGATGCCGGGCACCCGGCGCTGCAGGCGCGACAGGATGACGCATGGCTTGACAGCTGGGTGTTCGCCGCACGTAATGGCGCGCTGCGATCGGTCTGGCGCCATGGCCGCCAATGCGTGGCCGAGGGCCGCCACCTGCAGCGCGAGGCGATCACCACCGCCTTTACCGCCGCCCTGCGTGGCGTGCTGGGCTGATCGCCTCCCGCCACCGAGACCCCATTACGTGAAGGCCAGCAAGTCCGCCACGCTCAACCAGCGTATCCGCAGCGATCTGGAAAGCCGCATCCTCAGTGGAGAGTGGGCGCCGGGCTTTCGGATTCCGTACGAACACGAGCTGATGGAGCAGTACGGCTGCTCGCGGATGACGGTGAACAAGGTGCTGACCGCGTTGGCCGAGAGCGGCATGATCGAGCGTCGCCGCCGTGCCGGTTCGTTCGTGGCGCGGCAACCCCCGCACCTGGAGCAGGTGGCGCTGGAGATTCCCGATATCGCGATGGAGGTTGGCTCGCGCGGCCACCAGTACGCCTATCGCCTGCTGCAGCGCGACCTGCGCCTTGCCGATGCCGGCAATGCCGGTGAAGTCGAGCTGGCCGGGCAGGAAAACCTGCTGGCGATGCGCTGCCTGCATCTGGCCGATGGTCGCCCGCTGGCATTGGAGCATCGCCTGATCAGCCCGGTGGGCGTGCCTGAGGTACTGGAGGTCGACTTCAGCACTACCGCGCCGGGCAGCTGGCTGCTGCAGAACGTGTCGTGGACCCGTGCCCAGCACCGCATCAGTGCCTGGGGGGCAGATACCGCCACCGCCAGGCTGCTGGAGGTGAAGCCCGGTACCGCCTGCCTGGTGATCGAACGCCTGACCTGGCGTGGCGAACAGCCGATCACCCGCGTGCGCCAGGTGTTCCTGGGGGATGCCTGGGATCTGGTGGCGCGCTTCGCACCGGGCGCGCGATAGGGATTCCATCCACGCATGGCGTGGATCTACTGGGCCGGAACGACTGTCGCCTTGAACTCTGTCGGGGGGTGTGTACGATGTGTATCGTCCCTGCATGAAGAGCAGGGACCTCATCCGGGATCTGGAAGCGGCATGTTGGATCTGTCGTCGGATCCGCGGATCCCATCATGTATTCGTGCACCCGCAGCACCCTCACATCATCACCGTTCCTCACCCAAGGAAGGATCTGGGGAAGGGCTGGTGCAGGCGTTGCGGAAGCTCGCAGGACTGACGTAGGAGGGCCCATGCGATATCCAGTCCTGATCGAGGCAGGCGATGAGCGCACCGCGTGGGGTGTGGTCGTTCCAGATCTGCCGGGGTGCTTCTCGGCGGCCGACACGCTTGATGATGCGCTCAGCGCTGCCGAGGAAGCTGCACTCGCCTGGATTGATGCGGCCCTGGATGAGGGGCGCTCGATTCCGACACCTTCCGCGCCACAGAAGATCGCCGCCGAGGCATCCAAGGACATCCGTTGGATTCTTGCGTACATCTGCATTGATCCGGCTCTGCTGGACGATACCATCGAGCGGGTCAATATCAGCCTGCCACGCCGGATCCTGGCGAGGCTGGATGCGCAGGCCAGAGCGGCGGGTGAATCGCGCTCCAGTTACATCGCCCATCTCGCGGCATTGGGCTGAGCTGGCGCCATGTGGAGCCGAGCCGATGCTCGGCTGCTGTTCGCGTGTGGCTCAACTCTGCAAAGGCATCCACGCGTGGCGTGGATCTACCAAGGGGTCGCGCATCGGGGTTCAGTAAATCCACGCCACGCGTGGATGCGGCCCCATCAGTACGTGGCGCACTGCCGCCAGCGCACCGGCTCATCCACGCCGGGGCGGGCGTTGAGCTGGATGCGCACGTTGCGCAGGGCGGGGTAGTGCAGCACTTCCTCGCAGACCTGCGGCCAGACCGCGTCCAGCTCGCCCGTGCGGTTGATCGCCAGCGTCTGCCGGGTCAGCCAGACCCCGCTGGCGATACCGGGCTTGCCGGCCAAGGCGCGGGACAGATCGGCCTGGAAGCGCTCCAGCGTGGCGGCATCCGGGTTGGGGTTGCTGCGCGCGTCGGCTGAGGGCGCGGCCGGTGCAGGCGCAGCGGCCGGCGGCGTGGTGGCGGGGGCCGGCGCCGGTTCGGGCGCCGCTTCAACCGCAGGTGCAACCGGCGCGGGGGTGTCCGCCACCTCGGCAACAGGCGCGGTGTCCTGCACATGCAAGCCTTGCAGGCTCAATCCCACCAGCAGGCCCAGCGTGACCGCGCCGAGCGCGGCAATGGCGATCCGGCGCAGGGCTTCATGGCGGGCGCTGGCACGCACACGGGTTTCGATTTCCGCCGGCAGGTAGGGCTGCAGCAGCGGCCACAGGCGCGGACCGTCCAGCACCTCGACCGCCTGCTTCTCGGCAGCGCTGCGCCCGTCGCGTTCCATCCGGCCTTCGGTCAGCAGCACGCCGCCCTTGGCGCCGGCCAGGCGCGCAGCAGCCCCCAGCTCGTTCACTGCGGCGGTGCCGATACGGTAGGCAAGGCCATGCTTGCAGGACACCAGCCACTGGTTGGGGCCGTCGCTGAGCAGGAAGTCGCTGCTCGGCTCGCGGGATTCCTCCGCCGGGTCATTCAGTTCACGCAGGCCGCGCTGTTCGCGCAGCATGCGCTTGACCAGTACCGAGAACTCGCGCCAGTGCATGCCGGCCAGCGCTTGCAGGCCAAGTTGCATCTCCTTCTGCCGCCGCTTGATCCACCACAGATAGACAACAGCCAGGGAACAGGTAAGCAGGGCCGACAGCAGGGCCAGGATCCAAGGGAGCATGCAGGAGGTGCGCGGAAGGGGCGAATGCGGAAGACGACAGTGTAAAGGTCGCACTATCCGGCTGGGTCAGGACGTTCCTGACAGGAAGCGTGATGGAACGCTCAGATCGGCATACGGCGAGCACGAAAAACCCGCCAATCCTGAAGCCGTGAGGGGAGGGAACAAACGGCAGCCGAAGCGATTGGCGGGTTGCTCGCGATTGTCAATCAAATTTTATTGCATTGCAACAATGGCCGGTCAGGGCACGCTGCCTGGCGACTGATGGCTGCCCGGGGCGGGAGCATCGGTGCCCGAGGCCGCACGGTTTTCCAGCTTGGCCAGCCGCGCGTGCAGGGCGTCGATACGGGCTTCCAGCGCGGTCACCTCGTCCGCAGTTGGGACATGCAGGCGCTTGAGCACGCCCTGCACCTGGTCATCGAAGGCCTTTTCGACCTTGTTCCAGGTGCCAGAGGCCTTCTCGCGGGCCTCATCCAGTGAGGATTCCACGTTGTCGCGCCAGCCCGGGCCCTGTTCGCCGTGGCGTTCACGGCGGCGGGCCTCCCAGGCTTCGCCTTCCTTCACCAGGCCGTCGAAGAAGCGGCTGCCTTCGGCCTGTGCACGGCCCAGGGCGCCCAGGCCGGCCAGCCAGACCTGCTGCGCCGAGTCACTCAGCTTGCGCGAGAAGCGCTCGGCCTGGTCACCGAACGAGGCGTCGTCGTTGCGGCGGTCATCGTTTTCGTACTGGTTCATCGCACTTCCCGTGGGAGTTGGGCCTGCCCCCGAGAGTAGCGCGCACTGGCGTTGCACGGCCGTGACGGCCGCCGCCGGGGTTCAGCCCAGCTTTTCCTTCAGGACGCGCTGGATCTCGCCCTCGACCATGCCCTTCATCGCCGACAGCAGGAAGCCCAGCTTGGCGGTGACGCGCACGGCGCCCGGCTGCAGTTCGATCGCACCGTCCACGCCGCTGCCAGAGAAGTTCAGCACGTCGGCGGTCCAGGACGACTTCAGGCCGAAGCGCTCGGACAGCTTGGCGGCGACCTGTTCGATCGCGGCGCGTGCCTGCGCGTCGGGCAGGGCGTGGGCGTGGCGGACATCGATGGTGGACATGCAGGCTCCTGGCGCCGGGCGGGGATGATCAATGAGGGCGAGCATTGTGCGCATCGAGGGCCGTCGCGCCAAGCACTCATCGCAGGTTCTTCTTCGTTGGCGGCCAACCTGCTAGGCTGCGCCGCGTGCAGAACCTGCTTGTTCACTTCAGTCAACAACAACAGCCCGACCAGCCGCTGCGGCCCGGGGTGCAACGCATCGTGCGCCAGGCCAACGGCAGTGTGCGGCTCGGCGACGCCGGCCACGGCGCCCTGCTGCTGGCGCAGTTCTGCATGGACGATCGCGGCCTGTGGCTGCAGGTCGGCAACGGTATCCGTGGCATCCACGTGAATGGTCGGCCGGTGCGTCGCATGGCGCTGCTGCGTGCAGGCGATGCGGTCTATGTGGACGGCGTGGAGATGGTGCTGCAGGGCGAGGTCGAGAGCCTGCTGCAGGCACCCGCGCCGAAGAACGACGATGGCACCGATGAGCAGCAGCGCCTGCTGCGCGGTGTCGGCGGCCTGCATCATGGCCGCAGCTATACGCTGTCGCGGGCACGGTTGATCGGCCGCGGCAGCGACGCCGACATCGCCATCGACGATCCGGCCTTCGCCGAACAGCACGCCCGCGTGGAAGTGCACGGTGATCGTGTGCTGCTGCGCGACCTCGGCAGTGCCGACGGCACCCGGGTCAACGGCGTGGCCGTGCGCCACTGCTGGCTGCAGGCCGGCGACCAGGTGGTGTTCGATGGCCAGCATCGTTTCGTGCTGGAAGTGCCGCATGATCCACGTCGGCGGCCGTTGCCGGCCGAGGACGAGTCCGGCGAGGACGCGGAACAGGCGCCGGTGCTGCCTGTGACGCCGCGCAGAGTCCGGCGCTGGCCGTGGCTGCTGGCCAGCGCCTTGTTGCTGGCAGCAGTGCTCAGCCTGCTGCTCTGGTTCGGCGCGCGCTGACGGTCGCGCGGTGACGGTAGTGTCGGCCGCTGGCCGGCAACCGCCGCCCCGAATCCATGAGGTTGGTGCATCTGCTGGGCTGGTCGGTGGGTGGCATCCTCGCCCAGGCGATGGCGGTGCGCCTCCACGAGATCGGGCGCG
>NZ_JACIUW010000017.1:0-95108 GCF_014145825.1 Stenotrophomonas sp. I18B00994
AATCCGGCGTGGGGACCCAAGCTACTTCTCGGTCGCAAGACCTGGATCCACACGGTCGCCCACGCCGGGCTCTCGGCACCCAAGGTGCCAGATTGGCAAGAGATAAGATCCACGCCATGCGTGGATGTTCTGGGTAGATGCCGACCTTGGTCGGCACGCACGCCAACCAAGGTTGGCGACTACCGGTAGCCCAGCCACGCATGGCGTGGCCCTACCGGGTTGCCACCTGTGGCTCGCGAGCGGCGGCGCTCCATGCGCGCAGGCCGAACACGGCCAGGCCGAGGAAGAACACGTACAGCGCGGCGGTCACGTGCAGCGACTTGAACAGGTACGCACCCACATAGACCACGTCCACTGCGATCCATACCCACCAGCAGGCCACGTGGCGGCGGGCCTGCCACCATTGCCCGACCAGGCTCAGACCGGTCAGCAGCGCATCCAACCACGGCAGGGCAGCGTCGGTGAAGCTGTGCATGGCTGCACCCAGCGCCACGCCACCGCACAGGCCGATGGCCAGGTCGCGCAGCAGCGTGCCGCGTGCCAGCGGCACGATGCGGATGCTGCCCTCATCGGCGGCATGCTGTCGCCAGTTGAGCCAGCCATAGACCAGGAAACCACCGAAGGCGATCTGCAGCAGGGTGTCCGAGTACAGCTTGGCCTCGGCGAACACCAGGCCATACAGCGCCACCGACAGCAGGCCCACCGGCCACGCCGCCAGCCGGCGCCGGGCCATCAGCCAGACGCCGAGGATGCTGCATAGTGCGGCGGTCCACTCGAGCATCACGCCGCTCACAGCGCGAACGTCACCGACAGGCGGGCCTGTCGCGGTGCGCCGGGGAACAGGTAGTAGTCACCGCCGCTGCTGCCGGTATCGCGCCAGTAGAAGCGGTTGAACACGTTGTCCACCGACAGGTTCCAGGTCACTGTGCGCTCGCGCAGGCGATGCTGGAAACGCAGGCCAGCGTCGAACACTGAATAGTCGGGTGCGCGCACGCCACCGTCGGCGCGGGCCACGTTGGCACCGGCATAGCGCCAGCCGCCGGTCACGTCCAGGCCTTGCACGAACGGCAGCGCATAGGCCAGGTGCACGCTGGCGCGCACCTTCGGCACGTTCACCAGCTGATGGCCTTCATAGGACGGCGTGCCGGTGTCGCGCGCGCGCGCCTGCAGCACGCTGGCGCTGGCCACGATCTGCAGCGCATCGGTCAGCTGGCCGTTGGCGGTCAGCTCCAGGCCGGTGTGGGTCTGCGTGCCTTCCTCGACGAAGGTGTAGCCGACGTCGCTGCTGTCCGGCTTGGCGTACTGGTACGGCTGCGAAATGCGGAACACGGCCGCGCCCAGGGTCAGCGCTTCGACCGGCACGTACTTCACGCCCACTTCCAGCTGCCGCGACTGCACCGACGGCAGGAAGGTGTCGGCGTTGCTGGTCCAGAACGGCGCTTCCTGGCCCAGCGAAATGCCGCGCACGTAGCTGGCATAGGCATTGAGCTGGTCGGTGGCCTTCCACACCACCGCGGTCTGCGGCAGGAAGCGCGACAGGCGGCTGTGCCGCTGCAGGGTGCCACGCTTGTCGTAGGCGCGCTCATCGAGGCGCACGAAGCGGCCACCGGCCAGCCACTGCCAGTCGTCACCGAAGCTCACCCGGTCCAGCGCGAAGAACGCGGTCTGGCGGCTGTCCAGGCGACGTGCGGATGGGCCCGGCATCTTCGGCGATGGCGCGAACACCGGCACCGGTGCCTCGTGGATGTTGCTGGTACCGACGTACTCGTTGACGCTCGGGCGCTTGTCCACGGTGCGGCGGAAGTAGTCGGCGCCGACGGTCAGCTGGTGACCGACGCTGCCGGTCTCGAAGCGGCCGCGCAGTTCGGCACGGGCCTGCTGGTTGCGGCGGGTGTCGTCCGGGCTGCGGTAGTCGTAGATGTCATAGTCGCCGTTGGGTGCGAAGTAGTTGCCTGGCACGCTGCCATCGGCACATTGCGCGGCGTAGTAGCAGCCGTAGGCGAAGGCGACGTTGTCATCGATCACCGAACGGCTGTGGCCGACCGATACACGTGATTGCCAGGCGTCGTTGAAGTCGTAGGTATGCAGCGCGGTGATGTTGGTGCTGGCGATATCCACCGGGCGCTGCCACGGCTGGTAGCCGAGCAGATGCTCGCGGTCGACACCGCGCGGCAGGTCACGCGCGCCCAGCAGCTGGTAGCCGGACACCGAGCGCTGCGAGCTGGTCTGGTAGTTGGCATCCACTTCCAGCTTGCCGCGCTCGCCGATCAGCCAGTCGGCGGCCAGCGAGTAGAAGTTGCGGCGGCCATCGGCGTGCTCGACGTAGGAATTGCTGGAATCCCATGCGGCATTCAGGCGGACGCCGAAGCGCGGGGTGATCCAGTGGCCGACATCGACGGCAACGTAGCGCGAGCCTTCCGAATCGGTGCCGAGCGTGGCGGTGCGCACTTCCGCCGGGCGCTTGCCGATGTAATTGATGATTCCGCCCGGCGCCATCACGCCTGCCGCCAGGCCGGCTTCACCCTTGAGGATCTCCACCGACTGCACGTTCTCCAGCGCCAGGCGTTGTTCGCCGGCGATGGACAGCCCGTTGAAGCGGTAGCCGGTGGCCGCGTCCAGTGCGAAGCCTCGGATGGCGATGTTCTGGTAGTAGCCCACCGGCGCGTAGGCATCACCCAGCGAGGCATCGTTGCTGGCCAGCTCGGACAGCGAACGTACCTGGCGACCGTCGAGGTAATCGCGCTCGAGCACGTTCATCGACGCGGGCGTGTCCTTCCAGCTGCCGCCACCGAAGGCATTCACGCGCGAGGTATCGGCCTTCGGTTTGCCGGCCTGCACGCGCACCGCCGCCAGTTCGGTCGGCGAGCGCTCGGCGCCGGTGGCAGCCGCATCGGGGGACGTTTCGGCCTCGCTGGCGTGCAGCGGCAGCGCGGCGCAGAGGGCGAGGCAGAGCAGGGTGGGGCGCAGGCAGCGGTTCATTCGGTTCGTCTTCGGACAACAAGGGAGACGAAGCGACGGCGCGCAGGTGCACCGGCCCATGACGGGGGTGTGGCTGCGGCTCAAAGCTCCCTACGCCGGTGCAAACCGGATCAGGTTCCAAGGGACTCTCTCAGCCTGGCAGATCCAGGCACCCCCGCTTCAGGTGACCATTTCACTACAAATGGTACGGATTTGCGAGCCGGCGTCCTTCAGGCTGCCGCGTGCAGCGCGTTGAGCAGTGCCTGCCCCGGGGCGGTATGGAACCACGCCGGATGGCCGAGCATGAAGGGCTGCCACGCCACATCGGCATTGGCGGTCGAGCCGGTGACGCCCTCGAAATACTCCACTTCGGACAGTGCGAAGTCGAAATGGACCATCGGCAGCAGGTCGGCCAGCAGGTGCACGCGTGCCGCCGACAGCGGCAGCACCTGGCGGTAGCCGTCGAGCAGGGCCAGCGCAATATCGATGCGCACCGCCTCCATGCCGCGCTCCAGTTCCAGCCACGCCACCGCGTTGCGCTCGATCGCCGTGGCGAGGTCGAACAGCGCACTGGTGGGCGAGGCCAGGCCGAAATCCAGCACGGTACTGATCTGCCCATCGCGCCACAGCAGGTTGGAAACGTGCCAGTCGTTGTGCGCCCACAACCGTGGCTCATCGCGCAGGCGCTCGGCCAGGCCGGCATGCCACGGCAGCACGTCGCGCTGCAACTGCGCTTCCCATGGAATGCGCGCGAGATAGCGGGCCAGCCCGGGACGCTCGTGCAGCCCTGCCTTGATGGCCGCGATCGGATCGTCAGCACGGATCAGATCGTCGCGCGCGACCAGCACATGGGTGCTGCGTTGGGGCGCGTGGTAGCTGGCGGCGGCCCGGTGCAGCTGCGCGAGTGTGCGCCCGGCTTCGCGGGCCTGCGCGACATCGGTCAGCAGCGACCACGACACGGCGTCGCGGTACAGGTCCTCGCCGACGCCGATCGCATGCAGCTCGAACGTCCATTCGCCATGTTCGGCCGCAGTGTGGCCATCGGCCGCTGGCAGCACCTGCACCACCGGTACGCCCGCTGCGGCGAGATGGGCGATGAAGCGATGCTCTTCTTCCAGGCAGGCCGTGCTGCGCACGCTGTGGTGGTGGCGCTTGATGAACACCGCGCCTTCCACGCCGTTGACGATGGCGGCAGCCGACAGCGGCCGCGGGCTGTGCCAGCGCGGTTCGCTGCGCTCGTCCAGCTGCGGGTAGTGCTGGCGCAGCCACGCGATGTCCGCCGCGCTGATCGGTGGCCAGTCGGCAGCGACCTCGTCGTTGTTGAGGCCCTGCACGCGGTGGGAGGAAGAAGTCATGCCGCAGCCCCAGTGGGGAAAGTCACATCCAAGGCTGCGCATTCAACGCCATGCACGCGGCCAACGCAAACGGGCGGGTCATCGACCCGCCCGTCCGTGCATCGGCATGGGAGATGCCGCGCTGCTTACCAGCCGCGATGGCGACCGCGGTCGTGGTAGTAGCGGTTGTCGTAGTAGCGCTCGCGCTGCCAGCGACGGTCATCACCGCGGTCGTAGTAGCCGCTGCGGTAGTAGCCACGGTCGTAACGGCGATCGTAGCGGTCGTCGTAACGGCGATTGTCGTAGTAACGGCGGTCGCGGCGGTCGGAGGTGGTCAGGTTGCCGATCGCGCCGCCGGCCACGGCGCCGCCGACGGTGGCAGCGGGATCGCCGTTGGAGAGCAGGTTGCCGGCCACGCCACCGACCACGGCGCCGACCAGGGTGCGCTTGTCCTTCCTCGACATCGCGCTGGCATCGCTGACCACGGCGACACCGGCAACCAGTGCCAGGGCCATCGCCAGACCACGGAAGCTGAGTGTGGAAGTACTGAGCATGTTCGTTCTCCTGTGAGGTGCATGCCACGCTGGGCAGGGAGGGCGCGGGCGCCCCGGCTGCCGTGGAGACCACGCTGACGTTCCAACATTGCCGGAACATTGCCTGGTCCACCGTGCGGCTTGCGCATTCATCTAGCGGCAGGCGGCATGAAGCAAGGCTGAAAGCGGCCTCGGCCGCTCAGCTGGCAGAAAGGGAAAAGGCCACGCGGACGTGGCCCTCCCTTCTCTGCCAAGGCGTTGCGGGCTTAGATGCCCATCGCCTTCTGTGCCTGCCGGGCCTGCTCCTGCTGGGCGTCCTGCTGCTGGTGCAGCACGTTAGGCGCGCCCTGCACGGCACCGCTGCTGAGCGCGATGCTCTGCTCGCTGGCGGCTCGGGCCTCCACCGCCACGCGGCTGGCCGCCGGGTCACCGATCGTGCCCTGCACGGCAAACAGGCGTTCACCGTTCGGGCTGGGCACCACCGTGTCGATGCGCTGCAGGCCGGCGGCATGCGCCTCCTTGGTCAGGGCCGCCGCGGCGCTTTCCAGCGCGTGGCGATCCTTGAAGGTGCCGGCCGGCAACAGTTCCAGACCCTTGCTGGCCTGGATGAAGAGCGGATTGCGCGGGTGCCGTTCGTCGTTCAGCAGCGGGCGCTCGCGGGCTTCCTTGATGGCCTCCAGCGTCTTCGCCCCGACAATGCCGTCGGCCACCAGGCCGTTGTCCTTCTGCAGCTGGCGCACCGCCGCGTCGGTGTTGCGGCCGAAGCGGCCATCCTCGACCAGCGGCTTGCCGTCGGCACCGACGTAGCCGAGGTGGCCCAGCTGCTCCTGCACCTTGCGCACGCCCTCGCTGTGCGCGCCCTGCTTGTACAGTTCGGCGTGCGGCGTGGCAGCGGCCTTGTGCTCGGCGGCAGGCTTGCCCTGGGCCTGCTCGTGCGACGGGGTGCGGTTTTCCAGCAGGTCGCGCGCCTTGGACAGCGGATCGGAGGCGTACAGCTTCCAGTTCGGGTGGTCCTTCACCTGCTTGAGGTAGTCCTCGACCGGCATGGTGTGCACGCCCTTGCTGCCGGTGGACTGGCTGATCAGCAGCTTGTCGGTGGTGGGGTCGCGCACCACCATCACGATGTGGTCGATGCCGTTCCAGTGCTCGTGGCGGGTCCTGGCCGTATCCAGGCCGATGATCATGCCTTCCTTCAGCGCACCGGGCTTGAGGATCGCGTCGCGGTCAAGCAGCACGCCGGACTGGTCGAATGCCTTGCGCACGATGCCGCCGGAACCCAGGTTGCCCAGGTCGATGCGATCGGCCTTGCTGAAGACCGCATGCCCGGCCTTCTGGTTGATCTCGTCCATGGTGCGGTTCTGCAGCGTGCCGACCCAGCCGGAGCAGTCGATGTAACCCTGCTCCACGTTCTTGCCGGTCTTGCCCGGTACGTACAGCGCGTGACCCGGAATGTTGATGGCGTACTTCACGTGGTCGTACTTCACGCCGGCCTCGTAGGCGGCCTGCAGTTCGATGCCCGGCTTCGGTGTGGCAGCCGCCGCTGCGGTTGCCGCCAGCGTGGCTGCACCCGCCGCCACGGCTGCGCTGGCCTGTGCAGGCGCGGCCGGGGCCTGGCCCTGGCCCTGCGCCACCGCCTGCGGTTCGATGTTCTTTTCCGGAATGCTGATCGCCGCGTACTTGTGGATGTAGTAGCTGGAGAACGTCCGCGCCAGGTCGCCATCGTTCATGCCGCGCATCTCGGCCAGGGTGTGGCCGGTCAGCGCCTTCGCGTCGGAACCGATCTGGTTCAGCACGTTGCGGCGCATGTTGATCTCTTCGCCGTGGCCGTTGCGGACCACGCCGAAGGTGCCGGTGGCAATCGCGGTCTGCACCGAGCCATAGCCGGCGCTGCCCTGCTGGTGGGCCAGGTACAGGTCCAGGCCGGTCGGCGTACTGCCTCCGGACAGGTACGGGTGGCCGGTGCGCTCGTTGCGGCGTGCCATCGAGTCCAGGTTGTCCTGGTACATCTTTGCGGCCGCTTCGGTGTTGCGGGTCGGGTCGAACTCGTGGCCGGTCAGGTGGTACTGGCGCGCGGAGCCGGGCACGAACTGGAACAGGCCCTTGGCGCCGGACGAGGTATTGTGGGCGCGCTCGTTGAAGGTGCCGCCGGTCTCGATGTGCGCGAAGCGCATGAAGTCATCGACCGGAAGGCCTTTCTGCCGGGCGACCTGCTCGACGATGTCCAGAACTTCCTTTCTGCTGTAGTCATGCTGTGCCATGACGTTTTCCTCGGGGTTGATGGAGCGGCGCATGCCGCGAATCGCCAACCGGACTCATCCGTGAGTCAAGAACATGTCGGTCAACAGGAAACCCGCGCGTGGGCGGGTGCTATCAGGGCGCGACGTACTGCTGGGTCGCGCTGTCGAAGGTGTAGTGCACGGCGTCGCCGGCGCCCAGCTCACGGGTCTTGCCGGGGCCTTCGATGGTGGTGCCCTTGAAGGTCACGGTCAGTCGCGGCAGGCCGCTGCCGTCGGCAGCGAAGGCCAGTTCGCCATCGCTGTCGGTGCAGGGCATCACGTTGCCTTCGTCGCAGGCGGCGCTGTTGTCCTCGCCCGTACGCACCGAGCCGACATAGCGCCAGACCTTGCTGTCCACGTCGTCTTCGCTGCGCTTGGGGTTGAACAGCAGCAGCGCATAGCCGGTGCTGCTGATGCCGCGGTCGAAGCTGCTGGTCGGCACCGCCAGCAGCAGGCGACCGTCGGCGGTGCGATGTTCAAGCGGCTTGCGCCGGGTATCGACATCGTCGGCCTTGTCGTACGCGCCCAGCGCGCCGATGGTCCATTCTTGGCCACGGAACTTCCATGGCTTCTTGGCGTCGGCGCCGGCCAGCACGAAAGTGGCCTCGGCGAGGTTGGCGCGATCATCCGGGCCAGCCGGCGACTGCTCGCCCGGCTTGCCGTAGTGCTCGCGGGTATCCCAGGAGAAACCCGTGTAATACGTGGTGCCATCGAGGGTGAAGGTGTGGCCGAACCAGAAGGTCGCCACGCTGCCGTTCTGGACCTCGTAGGAGGTCGCGCCATCACCGTCCACCTGGTAGGTGAAATACATCACGGTCGGCGCGTCGGGCGGGGTGACGGCGGTGTCGGGAGAGGTGTTCTGCATCGGGGCAACATCCTGTCGGGGCGCATCGGCAGCCTGCACGGGGGCGCCAGGCTGGGAGGACGAGGGGGCCGGATCGGCGGCGCTGCAGGCCGCAGCGGAAAGAGAGACGAGCAGGCACGCCGCGAATGCGCGCAGGGGCCGCAACGGCAGGGTCCAACATGGCTCGGGGGGGGGATGCATGCGCCTCTCCATGGTCAGCGTTGCCGGGCCAGACGGCCGGCAGGAAACCGCACCCCATCCACCTGGGACGGGAGCGAGGACATGAGCCGGCCGATTCCTTCGACCTCGCATTGAAAACCCATGCCGGGTCATCTTGGCACAGAACGGCGGCCGGTCAAAGAGGGCGGTGACAGATGCCCTCACAGTGTGATCTGGTTCTCAGATCTTGCCGTCGCGCAGGTAGTCGAACAGTTCGGCGTCGCCCTTCAGGCCCAATTTGAGCATGGCGTCGCCTTTCTGCCGGCTGATGGTGCTGACGCTCTTGTGCAGCTGCAGCGAGATCTCCTTCACCGTCATGCCGGTGCCGAGCAGCCGCAGCACTTCCACCTCGCGTGGCGACAAAGGCTTGCCGTCGCCCTCGCGCATGCGCCAGCTGCCCGCAGCCTCGACCCGCTCACGCAGGCTCCGGCTGATGTAGGGCTGGCCCCGATAGACCGCCTGGATGGCCTGCGGCAGTTCGTCCATCGACGAGCTCTTGTCGACCAGGCCGAGCACGCCGCTGTCGAGCACCATGCGCAGGATCGCCAGGTTGTTGGAGACGCTGAGCATCAGCACCGGCAGGTCGGGGAAGCGGCGGCGGATCATGCCGATCATGGCGAAGCCGTCGGCCTGTGGACTGCCCGGCATGGAATAGTCGGTCACCAGCAGGTCGCAGGGTTGGCTGCCGAGCAGGGCCATCAGCGCCTGCGCGCTGTCAGCCTCGCCGACCACGCGGCCGACCCCGCTCGATTCGATGACGGCGCGGGTACCGATACGGACCACAGGGTGGTCGTCTGCGATGATGATGCGCAAGCTCATTGCTCTAGTATGGCCACCGGGCAAGCCGGGCCGCGACCATCGCGGCCCTGTCAGGATTCTAGGAGATCGACGCCGATGCGTAGCTGGGCTGTTCGCGGGCTGGTCCTGCTGCTGGCCGTGCTGGTGCTGCCCGTGGCGCTGGCACAGGCAGTGCCTGGGCTGTTGCCGCTCAGTCCCCTGCAGCGCGAGTACCTCGCCGCCCACCCAAGCATCGTCGTGGGGCAGTATGACAGCGGCTGGCCACCATTCGAGTCACTCCGTGATGGCCAGCAGGTGGGTCTGGGTCCGGATTATCTGTCGCTTCTTGCCCGTCAGTTGGGTGTGAAGGTCGAGGCCCGTCGTTTTCCGGATTGGACCTCCGTGCTGGATGCGGCATGTCGTGGCGAGATCGATGTGGTGATGAATGTCGGTCTGAGTGCCGACCGCACCCGCTGCATGGTCTATACCGCCGCCTATGGCGAGGCACCGCTGGCCCTGGTGGGCCGCCCCGACGACCTGCGTGCCTCGGACAATCCCGATCTGGATGGACTGCGGGTGGTGATCGAGCAGGATTTCCTGACCGGCCCGCAGGTGCGCGCGCGTTTTCCACAGGCCCGTCAGCTTGTCGCAAACAGCTCGTTGGCGGCACTCGAGATGGTCAGAGACGACAAAGCTGATGTCTATATCGGCAATGCCTATGTCGCCACCGAACTGATCGCCACCCAGCGCCTGCAGGGCGTGGTGCTGCTGCGGCCGAGCGATCTGCCTCCCGAACGCCTGCACTTCGGTGTACCCAACAGCAAGCAGCCGCTGGCAGAAGCGTTGGATCTGGCCCTGGCTGCGACCAGCCAGGCCCAGCGCGATGCCCTGGTGCAGCGCTGGCTGCCGCCACCGCAGTGGTCGGCATCGGCGCAGATGGCGCTGAGCCGGGCCGAGAAGCGGGTGCTGGAACAGCCGTTGAAGATCGGTTTCGCACCGAACGCGGCGCCGCTGTCGTTCACCGACGAGCAGGGCAAGCCCAGCGGCCTGGCCAGTGAGTACCTGCGCCGTCTGATGCAGGCCGGCGCCAACCTGCAGCCGGAGAGCAGCCACGACTGGTATGAGGTGCGCGAGAAGGCCCGCCGTGGCGAGCTGCAGGCGGTGATGGGAATTCCGGCCGATTCGCGCTACCTGGGGCCGGATTGGGTGTTCAGCCAGCCCTTCATCAGTGTGCCGAACGTGATCGTCAGCCGCGTCGACAGCCCAGCCCTGCTGGGCATGTCGGACCTGCAGGGCAAGCGCGTGCTGCTGTCCGATCCCGAGCGTGTGCGGGGCTACGTGCTGCAGCAGGCACCGCAGGCCCGGATCATGGCGGCACGCAGTGCGGAACAGGCGATGCAGCGGCTGCTTGATGGCGAGGCCGATGCCTACGTGGGCAATCTGGCGGTGGTCGACTACCTGCTGCGCAGTCGTTTCCCCGGCCGCCTGCAGGTCGCTGCACCGGCGGGCTTCAACGATCAGCTGGTGCTGGCGGTGGAGCGGCGGCATGCCGCACTGGCGACCACCTTCGATCGCCTGCTGCTGCAGATGACGCCGCGCAAGCATGAGGCGCTGCGTGGCGACTGGCTGGCGGTGGAGTATCGCAATGGCGTTGACTGGAAAAGCGCACTGCACTGGGGCCTGCCACTGCTGGTGGTGCTGCTGACCGCGTTGTTGGTGCATGGCATCGGCTACTGGCGCCTGCGCCGCGAAGTGACCAGTCGGCGTCATCTGGAACAGCGACTGGCCGAGGTCACCGACAACCTGCCTGCGGTGGTCTACCAGGCACGCCGCGACGCCGATGGCGTGCTCAGCTTCCCGTTCATCGCCGGTGATCTGCAGGCGTTGTTCGGAATCAGCCGGCAGCAGGCCGAGCAGGACGCCAGGACGCTGCTGGAACGCATTGAGGAAGACGATCGCGCACACATCCTGCAGGCCGTCGAACAGGCCGCGCGCCAGTTCGCGCCGCTGATCCTCGAGTTCCGCCTGCGCGCCGAGGGCGAAGGCGCGCGCTGGGTGCGCAGCCAGGCCCATCCGTATGCCGCAGAAGCCGGTGCGGTGACCTGGAGTGGCTACTGGGTGGATGTGAGCGAAGCGCGTGCACAGGCCGACGCCCTGGTCACGGCCAAGGCCGAGGCCGAGCAGGCGGCGGAAGCGAAGTCGCGCTTCCTGGCGACCATGAGCCATGAAATCCGCACGCCGATGAGTGGCGTGCTGGGCATGCTGGAAGTGCTGGCGCATTCGCCGCTGGACATCGAACAGCAGCGCATCCTGGGGGTGATCGAGGACTCGGCGCAGATGCTGCGGCAGATCCTGGACGACATCCTCGACTACTCACGGCTGGAGGCTGGCGCACTGCGCCTTGAGCCGGTGCCGCAGCCGCTGCGGCCGTTGCTGGAGAGCGTGTGCCGCCTGCTCTCCGCACAGGCCAGTGCACGTGGGTTGGCGCTGCACGTGCAGATTGACCCGCAGCTGGCGCCGGCCCACGAAGTGGATGGCGTACGCCTGCGCCAGATCGTGTTCAACCTGCTCAGCAACGCCATCAAGTTCACCGCGCAGGGCGAGGTTCGCCTGCAGCTGGAGGTGCTGGGGCCGACCAGCGAGGAGGGGGCTCAGCCGCTGTGCCTGAGTGTCACCGATACCGGCATCGGCATTGCACCGGAACAACTGCAGCACCTGTTCGCGCCGTTCACCCAGGCCGGTGCCTACATCCAGCGAGACCACGGTGGCACCGGGTTGGGCTTGAGCATCTGCCAGCGTCTGGTGCAGATGATGGACGGCGAGCTGGCGTTGCACAGTACGCTGGGCGAGGGCACCCGCGCCGAGGTGCGGCTGTCGCTGGTGGAGGCCGGTAGTGGCGATGTCGAGGCCCTGGTGGCCGAGCAGGATCAGGTGGCGCTGCTGCCTGCGCCGCTGCGCGAGGCACGGGTGCTGGTGATCGAGGACCATCCGACCAACCAGGCGATGATGGCCTGGCGCCTGCAGCAGCTGGGCGTGCCGCACGTGATTGTCGGTGACGGCCAGCAGGGACTGGATCGGCTGTCGTCGGAGAGCTTCGATCTGGTGATCACTGACTGCCGGATGCCGGTGCTGGATGGCTTTGGCTTCACCCGGCTGCTGCGCGAACGCGAGGGACGCACCGGGCAACCCCGGCTGGCCGTGCTGGCGCTGACCGCCAGCGTGCTGGACGACGATGCGCGTCGTTGCCGTGAAGCCGGCATGGATGAGGTGCTGGCCAAGCCATTGTCATTGGCGACGCTGCGCGCGGCACTGCTGCGCTGGTTGCCGCAGGCGCAGGGGCAACGGTTCGAGGAGCCCCTGGCCGAGTCCGCTGCCGTCGATGACAGGACGCTGCCCGATCTGGACAGCCTGCAGCGGCGCTTCGGCTCACGTGCGGTGGCCGAGCGGTTGCGCGACAGCCTGCTGCAGGCCAGTGCAGGTGACCTGGCCGCTGTGCAGCGCGCGCTGGAGGCCGGCGACCGTGAGGCTGCCGCGCTGCACCTGCATCGCCAGGCCGGTGGCTTGGGCGCGGTGGGAGCGACGGTGCTGGCTGCGCAGGCCAATGCCCTGGTCGAACGCCTGCAGGATGCGGCCGAGACCGATCCGGAGCCGTTGTTCACCGCGGTGGCGGCATTCGTGGCGCGGCTGCAACAGCAGTTGCAGCGCCTGGCTCACTGAGCCGACTGCTGATGCAGGTAGGCGATCACCAGCGCACGGCGTTCGGCGCTGGGGAAGGCGTTGTACATGCGTGTGCCCGGTACAACATGGGTGGGTGACTGCAGGAACGCATCCAGGGTCTGCGCGGACCAGGTGATGTCGGCGCGGCGCATGCCGTCGGAATAGCCGTAGTCGGGCAGGCTGCCGGCGCGACGGCCGATCACGCCGTGCAGGTTCGGGCCGAAGCGGTGGATGCCCCCGGGCTGCACGTGTGGCAGCCGGCACACAACTCGAACGCGCGTTGCATGGCCTGCTGCTGCGCCTGTTCCGGCGTGGCGGGCGCTGCAGGCGGGCGCTGGCAGGCCGTGGCCGCCAGGGCCACGGCAACAGCGATGAGCAGGAATGATGCACGCATGGGCGGGCAGGATAGCGGTGCGCGGCAAGCGACGGGCTGCGACACGCGGTCGCAGCCCGTGGCGTTCACATGCCCGAGTAGTTCGGGCCGCCGCCGCCCTGCGGGGTCACCCACACGATGTTCTGGGTGGGGTCCTTGATGTCGCAGGTCTTGCAGTGCACGCAGTTCTGCGCGTTGATCTGCAGTCGCGCGCTGTCGGCTTCGCCGACGAACTCGTACACGCCGGCCGGGCAGTAGCGCGCTTCCGGGCCTGCGTACTCGGCCAGGTTCACCTTCACCGGAATGCTCGGGTCCTTCAGCGTCAGGTGGCTGGGCTGGTTCTCGTCGTGGTTGGTGCTGCTCAGGAACACCGAGCTGAGTCGATCGAAGGTCAGCACGCCATCCGGCTTCGGGTAGGCGATGCGGGTGTGCTTGGCCGCCGGTTCCAGGCAGGCGTGGTCGGGTTGGGTGCGGTGCAGGGTCCACGGCGGGTTGCGCACGCCCAGCTTGGGAAGCAGCCACTGCTCCACGCCGGTCATCAGCGTGGCCACGGTCTGGCCCTTCTTGAACCACTGCTTGAAGTTCTTGGCCTGCTGCAGTTCGGTGAACAGCCAGCTGGCTTCGAACGCCGTCGGATAGGCACTCAGTTCATCGTGCTGGCGGTCGGCGGCCAGTGCATCGAACGCGGCGTCGGCGCACAGCATGCCGGTCTTGATCGCGGCGTGGCTGCCCTTGATGCGGCTGGCGTTGAGGTAGCCGGCCTCGCAGCCGACCAGCGCGCCACCGGGGAACACCGTCTTCGGCAGCGACAACAGGCCACCGGCGGTGATCGCACGCGCGCCGTAACCGATGCGGGTGCCACCCTCCAGGTGCTTGCGGATGGAAGGATGGGTCTTGAAACGCTGGAACTCTTCAAACGGGCTCAGCCACGGGTTCCTGTAGTCCAGGCCGACCACGTAGCCGATGGCGACCTTGCCGCCGTCGGCGTGGTACAGGAACGCGCCGCCGTAGGTGTCGCTGTCCAGCGGCCAGCCGGCGGCATGCACCACCAGGCCCGGCTCATGCTTGGCCGGGTCGATCTGCCACAGTTCCTTGATGCCGATGCCGTAGGCCTGCGGGTCCTTGCCTTCGTCCAGCTTGTAGCGGGCGATCAGCTGGCGACCGAGGTGGCCGCGTGCGCCTTCGGCGAAGATCGTGTACCTGGCGTGCAGCGCCATGCCGCGCTCGAAGGCCGGGCCGATGCTGCCGTCCTTCTCGATGCCCATGTCGCCGGTCGCTACGCCGATCACTTCACCGTTGTCGCCATACAGCACCTCGGCGGCGGCAAAGCCCGGGAAGATCGCCACTTCCAGCGCCTCGGCCTGCTGCGCCAGCCAGCGGGTCACTTCGCCCAGGCTGATGATGTAGTTGCCTTCGTTGTGGAAGCACTCCGGCAGCAGCGCGTTGGGCGTGCTGCGTGCGCCGGTTTCGCTGAGGAACAGGAATTCGTCGCGGGTGACCTTCTGCTTCAGCGGTGCGCCACGCTCGGCCCAGTCCGGGAACAGTTCGGCCAGCGCGCGCGGATCCATCACCGCGCCGGACAGCACGTGCGCGCCTGGTTCGGACCCCTTCTCCAGCACGCACACCGACAACTCGCGGCCGGCTTCGATCGCGCGCTGGCGCAGGCGGATCGCGGTGGCCAGGCCGGCGGGGCCGGCGCCGACGATCACCACGTCGAATTCCATTACTTCACGCGGGGGCAGGGCGTTGGCTTCAGCGCTCATCGATTGCATGACTCGTGGGTAGGGCCGGCATCGGGGCCACCGGCGGTGCCTGGGAATCGCGCGTGCAGCCACGGGCGAAACGGTTGTTTGAATGTGTCAGGGTACCGGGACGCGCGTGATCGAGCTAGATCGCCGATGTTCACGTCATGATTGCTGCGGTGCAGCGTAATGCTCGCGGCCGGGTAGGTGCCAACCTTGGTTGGCACATTGTTTCACCGCCCGGACCCGCATCCGTGTGGACCAAGGTCCACACCTACCAGACGCGATGCTCGCGGATGACCGACAATAGCCCGGTCCTGACTGCGCGTGAGTGCCATGGCTTTGCATCCGTACGATCTGTTCGATGTCCGTTCCCTGCTCAACGAGGAAGAGCGCGCGGTGCAGGAGAGCGTCGCCCGCTTCACCAACGAGCGCGTGCTGCCGATCATCGGCGATGCCTTCGACCAGGCCCGTTTCCCCGCCGAGCTGGTGCCGGAGATCGCGTCTCTGGGCCTGCTCGGCGCGACACTGCCGGCCGAATACGGTGGCGGTGGCCTCGGCGCGGTCAGCTACGGCCTGATCTGCCAGGAGCTGGAGCGCGGCGATTCGGGCCTGCGCAGCTTCGTCTCGGTGCAGAGCTCGCTGTGCATGTACCCGATCTACGCCTATGGCAGCGAGGAGCAGCGCCAGCAGTGGCTGCCGGCGATGGCGCGCGGCGAACTGATCGGTTGCTTCGGCCTGACCGAGGCGCATGGGGGTTCCGATCCGGCCAGCATGAAGACCCGAGCGGTGCGCGACGGCAGCGACTGGCGCATCAGCGGCAGCAAGATGTGGATCACCAGCGGCCCGGTGGCCGACCTGGCCATCGTCTGGGCGCAGACCGAGGACGGCATCCAGGGCTTCGTGCTGGAAAAAGGCATGGCCGGCTTCACCACGCAGGAAATCAAGCACAAGATGAGCCTGCGCGCATCGCTGACCGGTGCGCTGTTCTTCGATGACGTGCGCGTGCCTGACAGCCACCGGCTGCCGAACGTGAAGGGCCTGAAGGGGCCGCTGGGCTGCCTGACCCAGGCCCGCTATGGCATCAGCTGGGGCCCGATCGGTGCGGCGATTGCCTGCCTGGATGAAGCACTGGGTTATGCCAAGGAGCGCGTGCTGTTCGGTCGCCCGCTGGCGGCCACGCAGAGCGCGCAGATCAAGCTGGCCGAGATGGCCCGCCGCATCACCACCGCGCAGCTGCTGGCCCTGCAGCTGGGCCGCCTGAAGGAAGCCGGCCAGCTGCAGCCGCAGCAGGTCAGCCTGGCCAAGTGGAACAACTGCCGCATGGCGATCGACATTGCCCGCGAATGCCGTGACCTGCTGGGTGGCGCCGGCATCACCACCGAACACGTGGCGATCCGGCACGCGCTGAACCTCGAATCGGTGATCACCTATGAAGGCACCGAGACCGTGCACCAGCTGGTGATCGGCCGCGAACTGACCGGCATCAACGCGTTCTGAGTGCACCGGTAGTGCCGGCCGCTGGCCGGCATTGAGTTGGTAGTGCCGGCCGCTGGCCGGCATTGCCCAGTAGCGTACTCGCAGGCGAGCGATCGGTGTATCGAACCGCGCACTGTATCGAGATGGGTTCAAGGACAGCCTGTACCGCGCGGCTGTTGGGTCCGCCTTGAAGCGAGCCGAGCACCGCAGGTCCGGCGGGGGCGAAGAGGCGCGGGTGTCTGAGCGCAGCGAGTTCCGCGCCGTCCCCCGGCGGGCCAAGGAGCGCAGGGCACCGGTGCGCAGCACCGGCTCGCGGATGGCGGCGCGTTTCTTTTGGTTACTTTTCTTTCCGCGCGGAAAGAAAAGTAACGCCCATGAACGCATGCGCCCGCCACAGCAACGACCAGGCAGAAGAGAGACGCGTGGCGTTACGCGCCGCCGGCAAACCCGTGCTGCCGCCACGCCTCGTACATCACCACGGCAACGGTGTTGGAAAGATTGAGGCTGCGGTTGCCCGGCCGCATCGGCAGGCGCAGGCGGCGGCCATCCGGCAGCGCATCGAGCACGTCCTGCGGCAGGCCACGGCTTTCCGGGCCGAACAGGAAGGCATCGCCCTCTTCAAAGGCCACGCTGTCGTAGCGCACGCTGGCGCGGGTACTGAGTGCGAACAACCGATTCGGAGCGATCCGCGCTAGCGCGGTGTCCAGGTCGGGGTGCACCTGCAGGCGCGAGTACTCGTGGTAGTCCAGGCCGGCGCGCTTGAGCTGCTTGTCTTCCAGTGCGAAGCCGAGCGGCTCGACCAGGTGCAGCTGCGCGCCGGTGTTGGCACAGAGCCGGATCACATTGCCCGTGTTGGGCGGGATTTCCGGTTGGAACAGGATCACGTGGAACGGGGGCGCGGCATTCATCGGCGCAGTGTACCTGCGACGGCGGCCGGCTTTACGGCGCGCGCCCTGCGCTGGGCAGGGCGGCACCGCTTACGGGCGCAGCAGGACCTGGGCGGTTTCGGTGGCCAGTGCCTGCAGGTCGGCAGCGCTCGGGCGCACCTGCAGGGCCGGCAGGTTGACGATGACCGAGTTGGCGACGTTGGTGGCGGCGGCGGCCAGGGTGGCGGCGTAGCGCTGGGCTTCCAGTTCGGCGGCCAGGGCGACGCGCTGTTCCAGGCTCGGGCGCACTTCAACCGAGGCCAGGGTGGTGATCGGCATCGCGGCGGCGACCGGGGCGGCGACGTAGCCGCTGCGCTCGGCCAGCTGGTCGGCGCTTGGGCGCACTTCCACGGTGGCCAGGGTCGGGATGCCGCTGGCCTGTTCCCAAGCCTGCTGGGCCAGCTGGTCGGCGGCCGGACGAACCTGCACGGTGGACAGGGTCTTGATGGATTCGGAGGCCTGCACCGACGAAACAACCGCGGTGCCGGCGATCAGGGCGATGGCGATGGCAATGGTCTTGGCGTTCATGACGGGGCCTGTTTAGTGTTGGTGATCAGTGGTGTGGTAGTAAGGTAGTACACCAGTTCTGGGCTTGCAAGGAAAATTTTCGATTTCCTGCGTTTGTTCATCCTTCAGTCAGCTTTTGTCTGAAGCCCTTCCTAGTGCAGGAACTACCAAGCAATCCCCGTGCCAACTTTTAATTATTGATTTGCAAGGGTTTTATGGTCATCGAAAAGTGTCCGACGGGCGGACACCTGTCCATTCGATGTGCTGCGGACACTGTCCGGACGTCGCCGGCGGGTGCTTGTGACGGCCCGGACAGGGCAGATCGGCTCCGCGGATGGCGCACAGGGGCAAACACCCCCAGTGACTGGCGACCGATTCCTGCCGTTGCGCGCGCACGCTAGGATCGGGGTTCACCTATGTGACCAAGGATCCGGATATGTCTCTCGCCCTTCGCCCGCGCACTGCGCTGCTGGCCGTTGCCCTCAGCACCGCCCTGGGCACGCTTGTGCCTTCCCATGCGTTGGCGGCAAAGCCGGCCGCACCGGCCAAGGTCGATATCCCGTATGAGCAGTTCACCCTGCCCAACGGCCTGCGCGTGATCGTGCACACCGATCGCAAGGCGCCGATCGTCGCGGTCAACGTCTGGTATCACGTCGGCAGCAAGGACGAACCGGCCGGCCGCACCGGCTTCGCGCACCTGTTCGAACACCTGATGTTCCAGGGCAGCGAAAACCACGATGGCGAGTTCTTCGAGCCGTTCAAGCAGGTGGGTGCCACCAACCAGAACGGCACCACCAATACCGACCGCACCAACTACTTCGAGAACGTGCCCACCACTGCGCTGGACATGGCGCTGTGGATGGAATCGGACCGCATGGGCCATCTGGTCGGTGCGATCGACCAGGCGGCGCTGGACGAGCAGCGTGGCGTGGTGCAGAACGAGAAGCGCCAGGGCGAGAACCAGCCCTACGGCCAGGCCTGGGACCAGCTCAACAAGGCGCTGTATCCAGTTGGCCACCCGTACCACCACGGCGTGATCGGTTCGATGAACGATCTGAACGCGGCGTCGCTGGATGACGTGAAGACCTGGTTCCGCACCTGGTACGGCCCGAACAACGCCGTGCTGGTGCTGGCTGGCGACATCGACCTGGCCACCGCCAAGGAAAAGGTTGGCAAGTACTTCGGCAGCATCCCGGCCGGCCCGACCATGGCGCAGCCGGCGGTGAACGTGGCCAAGCGCAGCGCCGACACGCGCGAGACGATGACCGACAAGGTGCCGCAGGCGCGTATCTACCGCGCCTGGAACGTGCCGCAGGTCGGTACCACCGAGGTCGATCAGCTGCAGCTGTTCGCGCAGGTACTGGGCGGTGCCAAGTCCTCGCGGCTGAGCCAGCGCCTGCAGCACCAGGACAAGCTGGTGGACAGCATCGCGGCAGGCCTGTCGACGTCGCAGCTGGGTTCGAACTTCGTGATCATGGCGACGGTCAAGCAGGGCCAGGACCCTGCCAAGGTCGAGAAGATCATCGACGAGGAACTGGACCGGCTGATCAAGCAGGGCCCGACCGCGGCCGAGCTGGAACGCGCCAAGACCGGTGCCCGCGCCGGTTTCATCCGCGGCATCGAACGCATCGGCGGCTTCGGCGGCAAGGCCGACGCACTGGCCGAGTGCGCGGTGTTCACCGGCGACCCGGGCTGCTTCCGCACCTCGCTGGCCAACATCGAGAAGGCCAGTGCTGCTGATCTGAGCCGTCTGGGCGCGCAGTGGCTGGACAAGGGCAGCCACACTCTGGTGATTGCACCGGGTGAGCGCGTGGCGCTGAAGGAAGACCCGAGCCAGGCGCCGAAGCCGTTCAGCGTGCCGGCGGTGGATCCCAAGTACAGCACGCTGCCCGAGCAGGTCGACCGCAAGGCCGGCGTACCGCAGACCCGCGAGTTCCCGCAGCTGAAGTTCCCGGCGCTGCAGCGCGCCACGCTGAAGAACGGCACCCAGGTGATCCTGGCCGAGCGCCACGAGATTCCGGTGGTGCAGTTCAGCTACCAGTTCCCGGGTGGCTTCAGCGCCGACCAGGGCCGCAAGCCGGGCACCGCCAACTTCACCATGAGCCTGATGACCGAAGGCGCCGGCAAGCTCGGCTCGCTGGCCTTCGCCGATGCTGCTGACGCACTGGGCGCCAGCCTGGATGCCTCGGCCGGCCTGGACTCCATGAGCGTGGACCTGTCGGCGCTGAAGGAAAACCTGGCACCGTCGCTGGCGCTGTATCGGGACCTGCTGCGCGAACCGCGCTTCGAGCAGGGTGAGATCGACCGGGTCAAGGCGAGCTGGATTGCCGGCATCCAGCAGGAGAAGGTCAACCCGGGTGCGGTGGCGATGCGCGTGCTGCCGCCGCTGCTGTACGGCAAGGGCCACCCGTATGCCATTCCGTTCACCGGCAGCGGTGACGAAGCAGCGATCAACGGCCTGACCCGCGAAGACCTGGTCGACTTCCACCGCGACTGGCTGCGCCCGCAGAACGGAACCCTGATCGTGGTCGGTGACACCACCCTGGCCGAGATCGTGCCGCTGCTGGACAAGCAGCTGGGCGACTGGAAGGCTGCGGGCGACGCCCCGCAGGTGAAGGCCGCCACCGACGTGGCATTGCCGAAGGGCCCGCGCGTGTTCCTGATCGACCAGCCGGGTGCGGTGCAGGCCAACCTGTTCGCCGGCCAGGTGGTGGCGCCGTCCAGCGCCGCCAGTTCGACCCGCTTCGATATCGCCAACGGCGTGATCGGCGGCGACTTCACCTCGCGCCTGAACATGAACCTGCGTGAGGACAAGCACTGGTCGTACGGTGCGCGCAGCAGCGCGATCAACTCGGTGGGCCAGCGCCCGTGGATGGCCAGCGCGCCGGTGCAGATCGACAAGACCGGCCCGGCGATGGCGGAAATGCGCAAGGAAATCGCCGCGTTCGCCGATGGCAGCAAGCCGGCCACCGCCGCCGAGGTGAACCGCATCCGCAACATCCAGACCCTGAGCCTGCCCGGTGCCTACGAGACCGCCAGCGCGGTCGCCTCGACCATCGGTTCGATCGTGCAGTTCAAGCGTCCGGACGACTACGTGCTGCGCCGCAAGACCGAGATCGAGGCGATGACCCCGGCGCAGGTGCAGCAGGCCGCCGCCGAGATCAAGCCGCAGGCGCTGACCTGGGTGGTGGTGGGTGATCTCAAGCAGACCGAAGCGGCCGTGCGTGCGCTGAACCTGGGCGAGGTGACGGTGATCGACGCCGAAGGCAACCCGGTCAAGAAATAAGGGATGCGCCTGCCCGCCCCCGCGGGCAGGCCTCCCCAGGTAGTGCCGGCCGCTGGCCGGCAACGCCGTGACCCGAAGGCGGGGTCAGAGCCCGCTGCGGGGGATCCGTCCCCCCACCGGCTACCCCCGATTCAGGCGGTTCAGGCAGAATCCCTCCATACCCTTCCAGGATCTGCCCATGCGCGTTCTGCTGCTTTCCTTCCTGCTGCTCACCGTCACCGCCTGTACCTGGGTGCCGATCGAACCGGCCGGCAAGGCGACCCGCGTGCTGCCGGCAGGCCCGGTTCCCGCTGGCTGCATTGCCAAGGGCGAGGTGGTGGTGACCGTGAAGAGCAAGGTCGGCTTCTACAACCGCAACCCGCTGCGCGTGCAGGAAGAGCTGGAAACCCTGGCCCGCAACGAGGCCCCGAGCGCCGGCGCCAATGCCGTGCAGGCCGCCGCGGCCCCGGCCGATGGCAGCCAGCGCTTCGCCGCATTCCAGTGCCCGCCGCGCTGAACGCTTCACCATACGGCCAAGGCTGAATTCGTAAAGATGCGGTGAAGGCCCCGGGGGTTATAGAATAGCGCCCCCTTTTGCCTGAGCCTTGGCGCTAACCTCGATGCTCTTCAAGAATGTCTCGATCGCCGGCCTGGCACACGTCGACGCGCCGCATACGCTGACCACCAAGGAAATCAACGAACGCCTGCAGCCGACGTTGGATCGCCTGGGAATCCGCACCGACGTGCTCGGCGACATCGCCGGCATCCACGCGCGCCGCCTGTGGGACAACGGCGTGCTGGCGTCCGACGCTGCCACCATGGCAGGCCGCAAGGCACTGGAAGACGCAGGCATCAATGCGACGCAGGTTGGCCTGCTGGTCAACACCTCGGTCAGCCGCGACTACCTGGAGCCGTCCACGGCCTCCATCGTCTCGGGCAACCTCGGCGTCAGCGACGAGTGCATGACCTTCGACGTCGCCAATGCCTGCCTGGCCTTCATCAACGGCATGGACATCGCCGCGCGCATGATCGAGCGCGGTGACATCGACTACGCGCTGGTGGTGGACGGCGAGACCGCCAACCTGGTGTACGAGAAGACCCTGGAGCGCATGACCGCCCCGGACGTCACCGCCGACGATTTCCGCAACGAGCTGGCCGCCCTGACCACCGGTTCGGGTGCCGCGGCGATGGTGATGGCGCGCTCGGAGCTGGTGCCGGACGCGCCGCGCTACAAGGGCGGCGTGACGCGCTCGGCCACCGAGTGGAACCAGCTGTGCCTGGGCAACCTGGACCGCATGGTCACCGACACCCGCCTGCTGCTGATCGAAGGCATCAAGCTGGCACAGAAGACCTTCACCGCTGCCAAGATCGCCTTGGGCTGGGCCGTGGAAGAGCTGGACCAGTTCGTGATCCACCAGGTCAGCCAGCCGCACACCGCGGCGTTCATCAAGAACTTCGGCATCGACCCGAAGAAGGTGATGACCATCTTCGGCGAGCACGGCAACATCGGCCCGGCCTCGGTGCCGATCGTGCTGAGCAAGCTCAAGCAGCTGGGCAAGCTGAAGAAGGGCGATCGCATCGCGCTTCTGGGTATCGGCTCGGGCCTGAACTGCTCGATGGCTGAAGTGGTCTGGTAAAAGAGTCACCGCTGACCTGCTGCACGACGGGCAGCGATGATTTTTCCAAGTGTTCAAGGGCCGGTTTACCGGCCCTTTCTACAGGTGCGATCCGATGTCCCAGCTTCCCGGTTACCCCGCCCACCCGCAGCGCTTCGAGGTACGCCCCGGCCTGTCGATGAACTATCTCGACGAAGGCCCGCGCGACGGCGAGGTGGTGGTGATGGTGCATGGCAACCCGTCGTGGAGCTATTACTGGCGCACGCTGGTCGCCGGCCTGTCGGACACGTACCGCTGCATCGTGCCGGACCACATCGGCATGGGCCTGTCGGACAAGCCCGATGACAGCCGCTACGAGTACACGCTGCAGTCGCGCGTTGACGACCTCGATGCGCTGCTCAAGCACCTGGGCATCACCGGTCCGGTGACCCTGGCGGTGCACGACTGGGGCGGCATGATCGGTTTCGGCTGGACGCTGTCGCATCACGACCAGGTGAAGCGCCTGGTGGTGCTCAACACCGCCGCGTTCCCGATGCCGGCGGCGAAGAAGATGCCGTGGCAGATCGCGCTGGGCCGCCACTGGAAGATAGGCGAGTGGATCATCCGCACCTTCAACGCGTTCTCGTCAGGTGCCTCGTGGCTGGGCGTGGAGCGGAAGATGCCGGCCGACGTGCGCCGCGCCTACGTGTCGCCGTACAACAGCTACGCCAACCGCATCAGCACCATCCGCTTCATGCAGGACATCCCGCTGTCGCCGGCCGACAAGGCGTGGTCGCTGCTGGAACGTGCCGGCAAGGCGCTGCCGTCGTTCGCCGACCGGCCGGCCTTCCTCGGCTGGGGCCTGCGCGACTTCGTGTTCGACCACCACTTCCTGAAGGGCTTCCAGGCCGCGCTGCCGCAGGCCCAGGTACATGCGTTCGAGGACGCCGGCCACTACGTGCTGGAAGACAAGCACGAAGTGCTGGTGCCGGAGATCCGCGCCTTTCTGGACAAGAACCCGATCTGATCGGTGTGCCGACCAACGGTCGGCATCCACCCCTTCCTCTTCCGGTGGGTGCCGACCGTTGGTCGGCACACCCGAAGGGTTGATGAGGTTGCCGGCCAGCGGCCGGCACTACCATTACGCGGCGACCGGCGCCTGCGGCGGCGAGGAAGGGCTGTTGCCGTTGTCGTCCGGATGGTCGTCGTCGTTGTCGGCGTCATCGCGCCAGCGCCAGTCGGCCGGCGTCAACGGATCCAGGCCATAGGCGATGCGCGCCTTGTCGCACTGCGGGCTGGCCTTGCCATACTCCCACGATGCATCCACCTCGCGGCACACGCTGGGCCGGTTGGGATGGATGGTGCAGCGTGAATACACGCCGATCTGCGCATCCAGCGCCACGCAGCGCACCGGCTTGGAATGGGTGCCGCGCATGCACAGGCGGTGCGGGTCCAGCACCTCGGTGAGCTGGTGCGGCACGCCGCCGGGGGTGACCTCGTCTGATTCCATCCAGTGGAAGGCCACGCGGTACTGGGTGCAGCAGGCGCCGCAGGTCATGCAGGGATGTTGCATGGGCAAGCCGCCTCGGGCGGCAGTCGGAATCAGGAACGAGGGTGCGGATTTTCCACGAAGTGGGCCGCCGCGCAAGAAATTCCGTAAGCGGCGACAATGAACGGATGAACCGACCCTGCAATATTGCCGCCCGCTTGCCTGAACTGGCGCGTGAACGGCCTGATCAGATCGCCATCCGCTGCCCTGGCCGCCGTGGCGCCGGCAACGGCATGGCCGCCTACGACGTGACCCTGGATTACCGCCAGCTGGACGCCCGCAGCGACGCCATGGCGGCCGGCCTGGCCGGCTACGGGATCGGCCGTGGAGTGCGCACGGTGGTGATGGTGCGGCCGTCGCCGGAGTTCTTCCTGCTGATGTTTGCCCTGTTCAAGCTGGGCGCGGTGCCGGTGCTGGTCGACCCGGGCATCGACAGGCGCGCGCTGAAGCAGTGCCTGGACGAGGCGCAGCCGGAGGCCTTCATCGGCATTCCGCTGGCGCACTTGGCGCGGCTGGTGCTGCGCTGGGCACCCTCGGCGGCGCGCCTGGTGACCGTGGGCCGCCGCCTCGGCTGGGGCGGGGCCACGCTGGCCGCGCTGGAGCGCGCCGGCGCCAAGGGTGGGCCGATGCTGGCCGCCACCGACGGCGAGGACATGGCCGCGATCCTGTTCACCAGCGGCTCCACCGGCGTGCCCAAGGGCGTGGTCTACCGCCATCGCCACTTCGTCGGCCAGATCCAGCTGCTGGGCAGCGCCTTCGGCATGGAAGCGGGCGGGGTGGACCTGCCGACCTTCCCGCCGTTTGCCCTGTTCGATCCTGCGCTGGGCCTGACCTCGGTCATCCCGGACATGGACCCGACCCGGCCGGCACAGGCCGACCCGGCCCGCCTGCATGACGCCATCCAGCGCTTCGGCGTGACCCAGCTGTTCGGCTCGCCGGCGCTGATGCGGGTGCTGGCGAAGCATGGCCGGCCGCTGCCGACGGTGACCCGGGTGACCTCGGCGGGTGCGCCGGTGCCGCCGGACGTAGTCGCCACCATCCGCAGCCTGCTGCCGGCCGACGCGCAGTTCTGGACGCCGTATGGCGCTACCGAGTGCCTGCCGGTAGCGGTGGTCGAAGGCCGCGAGCTGGAACGCACGCGCGCCGCCACCGAGGCCGGCGCCGGCACCTGCGTGGGCAGCGTGGTGGCGCCGAACGAAGTGCGCATCATCGCCATCGATGACGCGCCGCTGGCCGACTGGTCGCAGGCGCGCGTGCTGGCGGTCGGCGAAGTGGGTGAAATCACGGTGGCTGGCCCGACCGCCACCGACAGCTACTTCAACCGCCCGCAGGCCACGGCTGCAGCGAAGATCCGCGAGACGCTGGCCGATGGCAGCACCCGCGTGGTGCATCGCATGGGCGACGTCGGTTACTTCGATGCGCAGGGTCGCCTGTGGTTCTGCGGGCGCAAGACGCAGCGCGTGGAAACCGCGCGCGGACCGCTGTACACCGAACAGGTCGAGCCGGTGTTCAACACCGTCGCAGGCGTGGCGCGCACCGCGCTGGTCGGTGTCGGCGCCGCCGGTGCGCAGGTGCCGGTGCTGTGCGTGGAACTGCTGCGCGGCCAGTCCGACAGCCCGGCGCTGCAGGAAGCGCTGCGTGCGCACGCCGCAGCGCGCACGCCTGAGGCCGGCCTGCAGCACTTCCTGGTGCATCCGGCGTTCCCCGTCGATATCCGTCACAACGCCAAGATCGGCCGCGAGAAGCTCGCCGTCTGGGCCAGCGCCGAACTGGAGAAGCGCGCATGAAGATCCTGGTCACCGGTGGTGGTGGGTTCCTTGGCCAGGCGCTGTGCCGCGGGCTGGTCGAACGTGGCCACCAGGTACTGGCGTTCAACCGCAGCCATTACCCGGAGCTGCAGGTGATGGGCGTCGGCCAGATCCGTGGCGACCTGGCCGACCCGCAGGCGGTCCTGCATGCGGTGGCCGGCGTCGATGCGGTATTCCACAACGGTGCCAAGGCCGGTGCGTGGGGCAGTTATGACAGCTACCACCAGGCCAATGTGGTCGGCACCGACAACGTCATCGCCGCCTGCCGTGCGCACGGTATCGGCCGGCTGGTCTACACCTCCACGCCCAGCGTGACGCACCGGGCCACGCACCCCGTAGAAGGCCTCGGCGCCGACGAAGTGCCGTACGGCGAAGATTTCCAGGCGCCCTATGCGGCCACCAAGGCGATTGCCGAACAGCGCGTGCTGGCAGCCAATGACGCCTCGCTGGCGACGGTGGCGCTGCGTCCGCGCCTGATCTGGGGCCCTGGCGACCAGCAGCTGGTACCGCGCCTGGCCGAACGTGCGCGACAGGGCCGCCTGCGCCTGGTGGGCGATGGCAGCAACAAGGTCGATACCACCTACATCGACAACGCCGCGCTTGCCCACTTCCTCGCCTTCGAGGCACTGGCGCCCGGTGCCGCATGTGCAGGCAAGGCCTACTTCATTTCCAACGGCGAACCGCTGCCGATGCGCGAGCTGGTCAACAAGCTGCTGCAGGCGGTGGGTGCACCGACCGTGGACAAGGCGATCAGCTTCAAGACCGCGTACCGTATCGGCGCCATCTGCGAGCGGCTGTGGCCGCTGCTGCGCCTGCGCGGCGAACCGCCGTTGACCCGGTTCCTGGCCGAACAGCTGTGCACGCCGCACTGGTACAGCATGGAGCCCGCCCGCCGTGACTTCGGCTATGTGCCGCAGGTCAGCATCGAAGAAGGGCTGCGCAGGCTGAAGGCTTCATCTGCTGCATAGATCGCCATCACTGGTTGCACACCGCAGGATCGGGAGGATGGACCCACGCCATCCAAGGCTCGACCACCCGCGAGGAGCGCCATGCTGCACTACGCCATCATTTTCTTTGTCATCGCCATCATCGCCGCCGTTCTGGGTTTCTCCGGTATCGCCGGCGCCGCAACGAACATCGCCTGGATCCTGTTCGTGGTGTTCCTGATCCTTGCGGTGATCTCGATGTTCCGCAAGCGCGGCTAGCCGGTAGTGCCGGCCGCTGGCCGGCATCGCTTTCCGCAGAGTCGAGCCATGCTCGACTCTGCGGGCGATCACCACGTTACACAGCGCTCTGCAGCCCGCGATCAGCTTCGTGGCGTTCCAGCGCCAGCTCGATCAGGCGCGTGATCAGCGCGGTGTAGTCGACACCGCTGGCGCCCCACAACTTCGGGTACATGCTGATGCGGGTGAAGCCCGGCAGCGTGTTGACCTCGTTGATGACGATCTCGCCGTCTGCGGTGAGGAACACATCCACGCGCGCCATGCCCGCACACTCCAGCGCCTGGTAGGCCTGCCGCGCGATCTGCTGGATGCGCGCCTGGGTGGCGGCGTCGATGTCGGCCGGCACCACCACTTCAGCGCCATAGTCATTGATGTACTTGGTGTCGTAGGCGTAGAACTCGTCGTGCACCACCACCTCGCCGCATACGCTGGCCTGCGGGTGCTCGTTGCCCAGCACTGCGCATTCGATCTCGCGGCCGACCACCGCCGATTCCACCAGCACCTTGTGGTCGTAGCGCAGCGCCAATGCCAGTGCCTCGGCGAAGCCCGCCGCATCCTTGACCTTGCTCACACCCACCGACGAACCCTGGTTGGCCGGCTTCACGAACAGCGGCAGGCCGAGCTGGGCGATCACCGCGTCGGCATCGACCTCCGCGGCCTGATGGCGACGGATGCACAGCCACGGCGCCACCTGCAGCCCCGCGTCGCGCAGCAGGCGCTTGGTCACGTCCTTGTCCATCGCCACCGCCGAGCCCAGTACCGGCGAACCGACGAAGGGCAGATTGGCCATGCGCAGCAGCCCCTGCAGCGCACCGTCTTCGCCGAGTGGCCCATGCAGGATCGGCAACACCACATCGATCTGGCCCAGCGCGCTGGCCGCATCGCACGGCTGCAGCTGCGCCTGCTCGGCGCCCGGGCGCACCGCCAGCGACTGGCCCGAGCGATGCAGCGCGATGCGCGACGGATCATCGGCATTGATCAGGAAGGTATCCGGCTGGCTCAGATGCCACTGGCCCTGCTTGTCGATGCCGACCAGCACCGGCTCGAAGCGCTCGCGATCAAGCGCATCGAGGATGTTCTTCGCCGACTGCAGCGAAACTTCGTGCTCGGAGGACTTGCCCCCGAAAATGATGCCGACCCGGGTCCGTGCCATGGGGAGTGCGATGTCCTGTGCGTTGCGTGGCCCCATAGCATGAACCTTCATCGGCCATCCGCGTGAGGCACAGGTGAACCAGAAATCCATCCACGCATGGCGTGGATCTACCGTGTCGACCAAGGTCGACACCCACCAAGAGCAGCAGGAACCTGTCGAAGGCGGGGTGGGCCGGTTGCGGGGGTGTCCGCGGCATGGATGCCGCGGCCAAGCCCCCACGGACGGGTTTACGGCGTCCCCCGCAACCGGCCCCGTCCCGCCAACCCACGGAATGCCCGCTGTTGCTGTTGCTTCGGCTATTGCCGTTGCCGTTGCATCTGCGGGTGCCGGGCGGCAGCCCGGCCCAAGCCCCCCACCCACGCAGGTAGAATGCGCACATGGCTCTCTCCCTGCTCAAGTCCCTCAAGCCGGTCGCTGGCCGCGCCCTGCAGATCGCCCTGAACCGCGCGCTGGCGCTGGATCCGGATACCCGCCATGCATTGGCCAGCCTCGACGGCCGGCATATCGACCTGACCCTGGAAGCGCCGTCGCTGGCCATGCGCATCAGCGTCGACGGCGAGCAGCTGCGGGTCGGCCCGGTGGATGCGCAGGAAGCCGACCTGGCCGTGCGCAGCAGCCTGGCCGGCGTGCTGGCGCAGCTGCCGCTGCTGGCCAACGCGCGGCGCGGCGACAACAACGGCAAGGGCCGTGTGCGCGTGGCCGGCGATGCCGAGCTGGCGCGCCGCCTGCAGCAGCTGGCCAAGGGCTTCGATCCGGACTGGCAGCAGCCTTTCGTCAGCGTATTCGGCGAAGTACTGGGCGTGCAGGTCGCCAACACCCTGCGCAGCGCCCTGCAGCACGCGCGCCAGGGGGCGATCGACCTGGCCCACAGCGCCGCTGAGTTCATCACCGAGGAGTCGCGCGATGTGGTGCCGCGCGCCGAGCTGGATGCCTTCCACGACGACGTGGATGTGCTGCGCGATGACGTGGAGCGCCTTGGTGCACGCGTGCAGCGCCTGCGGGGTGCCGCATGAAGGCCGTGCTGCGGGCCAGCCGCATTGGCCGGGTGATCCTGCGTTACCGCCTCGACGACCTGCTGCAGGGCACGCCGGCCGAGCGCTGGCTGCGCCTGGCCAAGCCGTTCGTGCCGCGCGCCTCGGCCAGCATCGCCTCGCAGTCGCGCGGTGCGCGCCTGCGCCTGGCGCTGCAGGACCTCGGCCCGATCTTCGTCAAGTTCGGCCAGATCCTGTCCACCCGCCGCGACCTGGTGCCGCCGGACGTGGCCAACGAACTGACCCTGCTGCAGGACCGGGTCAAGCCGTTCGATGGCGAGACCGCGCGCCGCATCGTCGAGGACGCGCTCGGCCTGCCGGTCAGCGAGGCCTTCGCCAGCTTCGACACCGAACCGCTGGCTTCGGCCTCGATCGCGCAGGTGCACGCGGCCACGCTGGCTGATGGTCGCCAGGTGGTGGTCAAGGTACTTCGACCGGGCATCGAGAAGCAGATCGACGCCGACATCGCCCTGCTCAATTCGCTGGCCGCCCTGGTCGAGCGCACCCACCCGCGCGCCGACAAGATCCGGCCGCGCGAAGTGGTGGCCGAGGTCGAGAACACCCTGGCCGCCGAGCTGGACCTGCAGCGCGAAGGCGCCAATGCCAGCGTGCTGCGCCGCTTCTGGGAAAACTCCGACGACCTGTACGTGCCGGAAGTGATCTGGAGCCACACCGCCGAGCGCGCGCTGACCCTGGAGCGGGTGTGGGGCATTCCGTCCGATGACATCGCTGCACTGGACAAGGCCGGCATCGACCGCAAGGCGCTGGCCGCCAAGGGCGTGCGGGTGTTCTATACCCAGGTGTTCCGCGACAATTTCTTCCACGCCGATGCGCACGCCGGCAACATCTGGGTCGACACCGATCCGGCGCGCCGTGCCAATCCGCGCTTCATTGCGCTGGACTTCGGCATCATGGGCCAGTTGTCGCAGGAAGATCAGTACTACCTGGCCGAGAACTTCATGGCCATCTTCAACCGCGATTACCGCCGCATCGCCGAACTGCACGTGCAGGCACGCTGGATGCCCGACCACGTACGCATCGACGATCTGGAAGCGGCCGTGCGTTCAGTGTGCGAGCCGTACTTCACCCGTCCGCTGTCGCAGATCTCGCTGGCCGAAGTGCTGATGAAGCTGTTCCGGGTGGCGCAGCGCTATCAGCTGACGCTGCAGCCGCAGCTGATCCTGCTGCAGAAGACCCTGCTGAACATCGAGGGCGTCGGCCGCCAGCTGGACCCGCAGATCGACATCTGGGCGGTGGCCAAGCCGGTGCTGGCGAAGATCCTGCGCGAGCGCTACAGCCCGCGCCGGGTGGTGCGCGAGCTGGGCAAGCGCCTGCCGGAAATCATGACCCATGCGCCGGACATGCCGCGGCTGGTGCACGCCTGGCTGACCCAGCAGGTGGAAGGCCGCCACGAACTGGCGATGCGTTCGCGCGATCTGGTCGCGCTCGACGCCAGCCTGCAGCGCCTGCAGAAGCGCGCCGTGGGCGCGATCACCGGCGTCGGCCTGCTCGCCATCGCTGCACTGATGTATGTGCTGCAGCCGCCGGGCTGGTACTGGGGCGACGTGCCGGCGTGGAGCTGGCTGTCCGGTGCGGTCGGTGCAGTGGCGCTGCTGCGCGCGTGGTGGAAGTAGGCCCCATGCTGCAGGCACTCAAGGACGAACTGGCCCGCTTCGGCGCCGACAACGACGCCCGCGAAAGCGCGCGTGGCCGCCGCATGCTCAACATCACGCCGGAGACGGGTGAATTCCTGTCCGTGCTGGTCCGCTTCGGCACTGCGCGCCGCGTACTGGAGATCGGTACCTCCAACGGCTATTCGACGCTGTGGCTGGCCGAGGCTGCCGCCGCCATCGACGGCCACGTGACCACGCTGGAATACGCCGAGGACAAGGCGGCGATGGCGCGTGACACCTTCGCGCGCAGTGGCCTGGCCGATCGCATCACGCTGGTCCACGACGATGCCGGGCCGTGGCTGGCAGAGGCCGCCGATGCCAGCATTGACCTGCTGTTCCTCGATTCGGACCGCGGGCAATACGCCGGCTGGTGGCCGCAGCTGCGCCGCGTGCTGCGCCCGGGCGGCCTGCTGGTGGTGGACAACGCCACCTCGCATGCGGGAGAGATGGAACCGTTGCGCGTGCTGCTGGACGCTGATCCGGACTTCAGCACCAGCCTGGTGCCGGTGGGCAACGGCGAGCTGCTGGCCGTACGCAACGCCTGACCGCCGCGCTGCCCGCGCTGATCTGGTAGTGCCGGCCGCTGGCCGGCAACTCCAGCAATCAGGCGACCCTGAGGCAGCCGGCCAGCGGCCAGCTCTACCGCATTCAGTGCCCAGCCTCGATAATCCCGCCGTGAGCACCGAACCTGACACCCTCGCCGCGGTCGAGACTGAAACCGCGCCCCTGCAGCTGCTGCACCTGGATGAGCGCCTGGCCGTGGTCAACAAGCCTGCCGGGCTGATGGTCCACGACAGCAAGCTGGCCCGTGGCGAAGACGACTTCCTGACCGACCGCCTGCGCGAGCAGCTGGGCCGCCCGATCTTCCTCGTGCATCGCCTGGACCGGGCCACCAGTGGCTGCCTGCTGCTGGCCTTTGACCGCGAGACCGCCAGTGCGCTGGGCAAGGCGCTGATGGGTGGCGAGGTGCTGAAGGACTACCTGACCGTCTGCCGGGGCTGGCCGGCCGAACTCGCTTGGCAGGTCGATCATGATCTGGACGGCGGCCCGGGCAAACCGGTGAAAAAGCCGGCGGTCACCGACTTCCAGCGCCTGGCCACCGGCGAGCTGTCGGTGCCGGTCGGCGAGTTCACCCGCTCGCGCTATGCGTTGCTGCGCTGCCAGCCACAGACCGGGCGCTTCCGGCAGATCCGCCGGCACCTCAAGCACCTGTCGCATCACATGATCGGCGACACCAGCCATGGTGATGGCCGCCACAACCGCATCTTCCGCATGCAGGGTGTGCACCGCATGCTGCTGCACGCCGAGCGCCTGCGCTTCCCGCATCCTGAGGGCGGCAACGTGGATGTCAGTGCGCCGCTGGATCGTGAGTTCCAGAAGGCGCTGGACCTGTTCGGCTGGCAGGTGGACCTATAGACGGTAGTGCCGGCCGCTGGCCGGCATCTGCCTGATCCCAACCGTACGAGGTTGCCGGCCAGCGGCCGGTACGACCTCACTTCTTTTCCGGCTCGTTGACGATCGCTTCCAGGTCCTTCTGCAGGTCCGCGAACAGCGGCTGCATGCGCGCCTGGATCGCCACCATCACGTTCTGCATCAGGGCCGGGGTCTTGTCCAGCAGGCTCTGGCCGGCCGCGCTCTCGTAGAACTCGGCCATCGCCAGCACGTCTTCCTTGCTGAAAGTCTTCTTGTACAGGTCCACGTACATCGGCCGCAGCTGCTGCCAGGACAGTGCCTGCCGCAGGGTCTGGCTGGTCCGTGCCTGGATCCGCTTCAGCTGCTCCTGCTGCTGGGCATTGAGCTGGCGCTGTGCGGCCACCTGCTGGAACTGCTGCTGCTGCATCGCCTCGATCTGCGGCAGCATGGTGTCGATCATGCTCTGCGCACGTGACGCGGACAGCAGACGGTTGATGTCGCCATCGGTCGGCGGCGCGGCCAGGGCGGGGACACTGGCCACGGCCAGCGCCAGCAGCAGGGCGGCGCGGCGCAGCAGGGAGGGCAGGGCGGGTGCGGAGCGGGTCATGCGAAGCTTCCTGCGGTACATGGGACGGCCAGCATACCCGCAGCCAAGGCGAAGGCGGCGTGTTCGGTACCTGATCGGCGGCATACGGCGCGCGATGCGCACTCCGACGCGTGGCTGCCGCTACAATGCGCGGATGGGCAGTGGACCGGTCACCATCAACGCGCAGCTTGAAATCCCCGACGGCGAGATCGTCGAGCGGTTCGTGCGTGCCAGCGGTGCCGGTGGCCAGAACGTCAACAAGGTCTCCACTGCGGTGGAACTGCGTTTCGACGTGGCCAACTCGCCCTCGTTGCCCGAACCGTTGCGCACGCGCCTGCTGGCGCGGCGTGACCGGCGCATGACCGGCGAAGGCGTGCTGGTCATCGACGCGCAACGTTTCCGCACCCAGGATCGCAATCGCGAGGATGCGCGCGAGCGGCTGGCGGCCTTCATCCAGGCCGGGCTGAGCGTGCCCAAACCGCGCAAGGCCACCAAGCCGACCCTCGGGTCGAAACTGCGTCGTCTGGACGCCAAACGCGGGCGCGCGCAGATCAAGCGCGGGCGCTCATCACGTGACTGGGAGTGATTGCTTGAACAACCCGACTCCGCTGCTGCCGGCCGTGCCGCCGCAGATGCCACAGGTCAAACCCAACGCCTTCCTGCGCTGGCTGGCGCGCTGCACCCTGCGCATGGGCGGCTGGAAGGTGACCGGCACCCTGCCTGACATCCCGCGCCTGGTGTTCATCATCGCGCCGCATTCGTCCAACTGGGACGGCCTGTGGGGCATGGCGGCCAAGATCGCGCTGGGCATGAAGGTGAAGGTGCTGGGCAAGGCCTCGCTGTTCTGGTGGCCGCTGGGGCCGCTGCTGCACAAGCTGGGCGTGATCCCGCTGGACCGCAGCTCGCCGCAGGGCACGGTGGGCCAGGCGGTGGACCTGCTTCGCAACAACGAGAAGATGTGGTTCGCCATCACGCCCGAGGGCACCCGCAAGGCGGTGAAGGAGTGGAAGGCCGGCTTCCTGAAGATCGCCCGGATGGCAGACGTGCCGATCCTGACCGCCTATTTCCACTATCCGGAAAAGACCATCGGCATCGGTCCGCTGTTCACCCCGAGTGGCGACGATGTGGCCGACATGGCTGCCATCCGCGAGTTCTACCGGCCGTGGATCGGCAAGACCCGCGGCACGGTCTGAGCCGGCCGCAGGCCGTCGCATAGACGCCACGTCCGGCACATGCCGGGCGAGCGCGACAGGAGTAGGGTGGAGGGCTGGTATTCCATACCGTCTGCCCAAGGAGCGTTTTACATGTCGCGTACCGTAGTCCTGGCCGCCGCCATCAGCCTGGCGCTGGCGGCCTGTTCCGGCAAGGAGTCCACCCCCGTGTCCGATGCCCAGAAAGCCCCGGCCCAGCAGCCGGCCGAAGCCTCCACCAATCCGCTGCTGAGCGCCAGCACGCTGCCGTTCCAGGCGCCGCAGTTCGACAAGATCAAGGACAGCGACTACCTGCCGGCCTTCGAAGAAGGCATGCGCCAGCACCTGGCCGACGTTCGCAAGATCGCCGACAGCAGCGAGCCGGCCACCTTCGACAACACCATCGTGGCGATGGAGCGCAGCGGCGAGACCCTGACCCGCGTGTCGCGCATCTTCTTCGGCCTGGTCCAGGCCGATACCAACGATGCGCGCCAGAAGATCCAGGAAGAAGTGGCGCCGAAGCTGGCCGCGCACCAGGACGAGATCAACCTCGACCCGAAGCTGTTCGCGCGCGTGAAGTCGATCTATGACCAGCGCGACACGCTTGAACTGGATCCGGTGCAGAAGCGCCTGGTCGAGCACTACTACGATGGCCTGGTGCGCGCCGGTGCACAGCTGTCCGACGCCGACAAGGCATCGCTGCGCAAGCTCAACGTGGAAGAGACCACGCTCTCCACCCAGTTCCATACCCGCCTGGTGGCTGCCACCGCCGCTGCGGCCGTTGTCGTTGACGACAAGGCCAAGCTGGCCGGCCTGGACGAGGATGCGATCAACAACGCCGCCAACGCAGCGAAGGAGCGCAAGCTGGATGGCAAGTTCCTGCTGCCGCTGCAGAACACCACCCAGCAGCCGGTGCTCGGTTCGCTGAGTGATCGTGACCAGCGTGCCGCCGTGCTGAAGGCTTCGGAAACCCGTGCCGAGCGTGGCGATGCCAACGACACCCGGCAGACCGTGCAGCGTCTGGCCCAGCTGCGCGCGCAGAAGGCCAAGCTGCTCGGCTTCGATACCTTCGCCGACTACCAGCTGGGCGACCAGATGGCCAAGACCCCGGCCGCCGCGCTCAAGCTGCTGACCGACACCGTGCCGGCCGCCACCGCCAAGGCCCGCGCAGAAGCCGGCGAGATCCAGAAGGTGATCGACGCGCAAAAGGGCGGTTTCCAGGTCGCCGCCTCGGACTGGGATTTCTACGCCGAGCAGGTGCGCAAGGCCAAGTACGATCTGGACGAGTCGCAGATCAAGCCGTACTTCGAACTGGACAACGTGCTGCAGAACGGCGTCTTCTACGCCGCCACCCAGCTGTACGGCATCACCTTCAAGCCGCGTACCGACATTCCGACCTACAACCCGGACATGAAGGTGTACGAAGTCTTCGACAAGGACGGCACCTCGCTGGCCCTGTTCTACACCGACTACTTCAAGCGTGACAGCAAGTCCGGCGGCGCCTGGATGGACGTGTTCGTCGAGCAGGACGGCCTGACCGGCGCCAAGCCGGTGGTCTACAACGTCTGCAACTTCACCAAGCCGGCCGCCGGCCAGCCTGCGCTGATCAGCTTCGACGACGTCACCACCATGTTCCATGAGTTCGGCCATGCACTGCATGGCATGTTCTCGAACGTGAAGTATCCGTCGATTGCCGGCACCGCCACCTCGCGCGACTTCGTCGAGTTCCCGTCGCAGTTCAACGAGCACTGGGCGCTGGACCCGAAGGTGTTCGCCAACTACGCCAAGCACTACAAGACCGGCGAGGCGATGCCGCAGGAGCTGGTCGACAAGATCCTCAAGGCACGCAGCTTCAACCAGGGCTATGCGACTACCGAGTACCTGTCGGCCGCACTGCTGGACCTGGCCTGGCACACGCAGAAGGCCGACGCGCCGCTGCAGGACGTCGGCGCCTTTGAAGCGAGCGCGCTGAAGAAGTTCAAGGTCGACCTGCCGCAGGTGCCGCCGCGTTACCGCACCACCTACTTCGACCACATCTGGGGTGGCGGTTACTCGGCCGGCTACTACGCCTACTTCTGGGCCGAAGTGCTGGATCATGACGCCTACCAGTGGTTCACCGAACACGGTGGCCTGACCGCCGCCAATGGCCAGGAATTCCGCGACAAGATCCTCTCGCGCGGCAACAGCGTGGAGCTGTCGACCCTGTACCGCGATTTCCGCGGCAAGGACCCGTCGGTGGAACCGCTGCTGAAGTTCCGCGGGCTGAAGTAAGCGCGACCTGAAGTACGAAAGAAATAACGGCGGGGGAAACCCCGCCGTTTTTCGTTGAATCGATGCCATCGACAGATTCCGCAGTGTGCCGCTCATCCACGCATGGCGTGGATCCATGTATCGACCAAGGTCGACACCCACCAGAAGCAGGCCATGCTGTTCCGACAGTTCGCGGAGATCTGTCGAAGGCGGGGGGGGTCCGGTTGCGGGGGTGTCCGCGGCATGGATGCCGCGGCCAAGCTTACAGGGACGTACTTGCAGCGTCCCCCGCAACCGGACCCACCCCGCCATCCCCCAGGAAACCGGCTTTGGCTGTTGCTGTTGCTGATGAGGTTGCCGGCCAGCGGCCGGCACTACCGGGTGCCGGGCACAGCCCGGCCATCACGTCCCCACGTGTACCCGGTTGGCTTGTTCGGCCAGCCCCAGGTGATCCAGCGCGATGTCCAGCGCCAGCACATAGCTCTGCGCACCGTAGCCGGCGGCGATGCCCAGGCGCTGGCCGACACCGGCCGGCAGGCACGGCTCGGCCACCGCGCCGTCGTCATGTACTTCCACGTAGGCGTTGTGCAGGTAGGGCAGCAGGCGCTGAAGACGCAGGCTGTTGGCACACGCACCCGGGTCCAGCAGCGTCACCTCGCCACGGCTGTGGTCGGCCACGCGCAGGGCGTCCAGCAGTTCCTGTTCCGAGCCGCAGGCGCGTATCGCCACGCTGGTGCCGGCGTCGATTGCCCGGTGCACCAACGACTTCAGTACCGGTGCCGGCAGCGGCATGGCGGTACGGATCAGCGCACCGGCGGCTTCCGGGCCACGGATGATGAAGATCGACATGGCTCAGCCCTCCTGCGCCAGGCGGCGGCCGACGATGGCCAGCGACAACGGATAACCGGCCTGCTGGCTGCGCTGGTCGATGACCACCGCCGCGGGGCCATGCTGCAGTCGCAGGCGCGACTCCAGGCCGGGCTCGCTGGGTGCCTGCAACTCGATGTACTGCGCCGGCAGCCGTTCCAGCGCCGCCTGCAGCGCACCGCCCTCGGCCTGCCATTGCGCCTCGTCGGCCACGCCGACATCCAGCAGCACCCAGTCGGCCGAACGCGCCTGCGGCTGGCACAGGCACTGGCGCACTTCGGACAGGCTGGCGCAGTCGCTGCACAGTACGCGATGGCCGCTCAGCTGCGCCGGCAATTGCGGGCGCGGCGCGGACGAAGATGCGTGGCGGATCACCAGGAGGGTCATACAACACCTTGCGGAATGCGCCCTGTGGCGCGGTGGGCACACGATGCGCGCGCTGGCCGTAAAGGTGCGATGCCGGCGGCCGGTCCCGCGCGTAAAACCTGCGTAACCCGGCGCTACCGGGAACCTCTCCCCCCATGTGTGGTCTGATGCAGCTACCACCCACCCGGAGCCTGCCATGGACGCCGTTGCCCGCCCTCCCTTTTCCGATCGCGCGCTGGCCTGGCTGAAAAAGGAGGCGCTGCCGTTGCTGGTGATGCTCGGCCTGCTCGCCGCCGCCCGCGATACCCTCGCCAACCACTACGTGGTGCCCAGCGGTTCGATGCAGCCGACCCTGCAGCCCGGCGACCGGGTGGTGGTGGACATGCGCGCCTACGGCCTGCGCCTGCCATTCACCAGCAGGGAGCTGATGTCCACCGGCACGCCGCAGCGCGGCGAAGTGGCGGTATTCGATTCGCCAGCCGACGGCACCCGCCTGATCAAGCGCGTTGCCGCAGTGGCCGGTGACCATGTGCAACTGCACGAAGGGCACCTGACCATCAACGGCCAGCCGCTGCAGACTGCGGACCTGCAGGATGTGGAAGCCTTTGGTGAACGCCGTGCCAGCCTCGATCTGGACATGGGGGGCGGCCCGGACATCGCCGACCTGGTGGTGCCGGACGGCAAGGTGCTCGTGCTGGGTGACCACCGTGGCAACAGCTTCGATGGCCGCTTCTTCGGCTTCGTCGATGCCGACAAGGTCTACGGCCGTGCGGTGGCGGTGTACTACCGCCGCGGCGACGGTTTCGAGTGGCAGCGCCTGTAAGCTGAATTGATACTTCTTGAGTATCAATCCTGACTTATCAGGTTATGGATCGACTGGATGGACGGGCCTTAGTCTGAGGCCCGTTCCCTCCCACGCCCGGCCGTCCCCACCGGCCTTTCGATTCCATGACTGGCGAAACTGCGGCGGCCGTTGAAGGCCGTCCCTCCACTCTCGATACCGGCACCGACACCCGCATCCAGCAGGGCACCCCGGCCTTCCGCCGCACCGCGATGGCGCTGTTCCTGGCCGGCTTCTCCACCTTCGGCCTGCTGTACACGGTGCAGCCGCTGCTGCCCGAGTTCAGCCGTCACTTCGGCGTGTCCGCCGCCGGCAGCGCGATGTCGCTGTCGTTGACCACTGGCACGCTGGCGGTGGCGATGCTGCTGGCCGGTCTGCTGTCCGACGCGGTCGGCCGTCGCCCGTTGATGATCGTTGCGCTGTTGGCGTCGGCCATGCTGTCGCTGTGCACCGCGCTGGTGGACGACTGGACCACGCTGCTGGTGCTGCGGACCCTGCTTGGCCTGGCGCTGAGCGGCGTGCCGGCGGTGGCGATGACCTACCTGGTCGAGGAAATGGACGGCCGCGCGCTGGGCCTGGCGATGGGCCTGTACATCGGCGGCAACGCCATCGGTGGCATGAGCGGGCGCCTGCTGGCCGGCATCATCGCCGACCATTGGGGCTGGCGCTGGGGCATCGGCGTGGTCTCGATCATCGCCGTGGCCAGCACCGTGCTGCTGTGGCTGCAGCTGCCACCGTCGCGGCACTTCCATGCCCGTCGCGGCGGCCTGCGCCAATTGCCGTCGCGCTGGCGCACGCTGTTCGCCGACCCGGGCCTGCCGTGGCTGTTCGCCACCTCGTTCGTACTGATGGGCGTGTTCGTCACCCTCTACAACTACCTGGGCTATCACCTGCTGGCGCCGCCCTACCATCTCAGCCAGACCGTGGTCGGGCTGATCTTCAGCGTCTATCTGGTGGGTACCTTCAGTTCGGCGTGGATGGGCCAGCAGGCCACGCGCTACGGACGCGGCCGCATCCTGTCGATCTCGTTCGCGCTGATCGGCGCCGGCATCGCGCTGCTGGCGATGCCGTGGCTGAGCACGATGGCGCTGGGTATCGCACTGGTGACCTTCGGCTTCTTCGGTGGTCATTCCGTGGCCAGCAGCTGGGTTGGAAGCCGCGCCGGTGCGATGCGTGCGGAAGCCTCGGCGCTGTACCTGTTCGCCTACTACCTGGGGTCCAGCGTGCTGGGCGGTGTGGGTGGCCTGGCCTATGCAGCCTGGGACTGGCTTGGCGTGTGTGCGTTCGCCGCCGCGCTGACCCTGATCGGCGGTGGCATCGTCTGGACGCTGCAGCAGCGCGCGCCACAGCCGGTCACGGCGTGACCCAACGCACGGTAGTGCCGGCCGCTGGCCGGCAACCACGGTGTGGCGGGTTTGCCGAGGTAGAGTCGACTGTTAGTCGACTGCTCTTCCATCAGATCGCGAAAACCCCGCGCTGCGCGCGATAGTCGACTAACAGTCGACTCTACCGGCGAATGCCCCGCGCAGCAGCGTGGCGAAATTGCGGATCAACGGGGTTACCCGTTCGCGATGCCACGCCAGCTGCACTTCCGAATGGGCACCGGCATCGGCCAGTGCGACGAAGCGCGATCCTTCCACCCGGATGTGATCGCACGACGACGGCAGGATCGCCGCGCCCAGGCCCGCGGCGGCCAGGCTGATCAGCGTCGAGGCTTCACCCGCCTCCTGCACGATGCGCGGTGTGAATCCGGCAGCCGCGCACAACGCGATCATGTGGTCATGGATGCCCGCGCCGGCACTGCGCCGGAACGCCACGAATGGCTCCTGCGCGAAGTCGCGCAGCGACAGCGTGCCCTGCTTCGACAGTCTGCGCAGGGCAGGATGGTCGGCATGCACGATCAACGCCAGCGGATCGACGAACAGGCTGTGCGCCACCAGTTCCGGCGGCAGCGCACGCTTGCGGATGATGCCCACGTCCAGTGAGCCGTCGAGCAGCGCGTCGATCTGCTGCAGGGTGTTCATCTCGCTCAGCTGCAGCCGCACCTGCGGATACTGCTGGCGGTAATGCAGGATCGAACGCGGAATCTGCGGCGACAGCGGCGTGGCGCGGGTCAGGCCGATGTGCAGTTCACCCTGCTCACCGCGCTGCGCGCGCTGTACCTCGTCCACCGCCGCTTCCACCTGCTGCACGATGGCGCGTGCACGTTCCTGCAGTAGTTCGCCCGCAGGCGTCAGCTGCACGCGGCGATGGCTGCGCACGAACAGGCGCGCGTCAATCAGTTCTTCCAGCTGGCGGATCTGTTGGCTGAGCGGCGGCTGTGACATGCCCAGCCGCTCCGCCGCCTGGCCGAAGTGCAGCGTATCGGCGACGGCGAGGAAGTAGCGCAGGTGGCGGAGTTCGATGGACATGCGCCCAGTCTATGCATCGCCGGCCGGAAATGAATCAGAGATGGGGTCAGAGCCCGTTGCACAGCAACGGGCTCTGACCCCGTGCCGACCAACGGTCGGCACCCACCAACAGCAGCGACCAACTGTCAGAGGCGGGGCGGTGTGGGTGGGCAGGACCGTTGGCGCCATGGATGGCGCCATCGAGCCCCCATGGACGGGTTTACGGCGTGTCCTGCCCACCCACACCGCCCTGCCATCCCACGGATAGCCGGCTTCTGCTGTTGCTTCGGCTTTGGCTTCGGCAGGTGCAGGGCGCAGCCCTGCCGAACCCCCTCACCGCTCCGAATGCCCGCTCTGGTCGTAATCGCGCGGGCTGAACAACTCCGGCTGGATCAGCTCGATGAACGCCCGCGCCTGCGCCGACAGCGCCTTGCCCCGGCGCACGATCACCCCGTAACTGCGTTCCGGGAACCAGCGCTTCATCGACCGCGCCGCCAACCGCTCGCGGTCGGCCTCGTTCAGGCACAGCGCCGGCACGATCGAAATGCCCATGCCCATCGCCACGTACTGCTTGATCACCTCCCAGCCGCCGACCTCCAGTGCCACGGTGTAGGCGATGCGGTGGCGCTGGAACACCTGGTCCACCAGCCGGTAGGTGATCTGCCGCTTCGGCGGCAGTACCAGCGGATAGCGCGCGATGTCGGCCAACTCCAGCTCGCCGCCACTGGCCAGCGGATGATCGTGCGGTGCGATCAGCACCTGCTCGAAGCGGTAGGCCGGGGCGTAGCTCAGGTCGGCCGGCACATCGGTCATCGAACCGATCGCCAGGTCGGCGGCATCCTCGCGCAGCAGGTCGGTGCCGTCGGCGCTGATCGCGTTGTGCAGGGTCAGACGCACGTCCGGGTGATGCAGGCGGAAGCGTTCGACGATCTTCGGCAGCAGGTAGAGGATGGTGGAACTGTTGGCGGCGATGTTCAGTTCGCCCGCATCCAGGCCGCGCACCTTGTCGCGGAAGCGCGCCTCCAGCCCGTCCAGGTTTTCCACCAGTGGTTGCGCCATTTCATACAGCAGCTGGCCCTCGCGGCTGGGCACCAGGCGGCGCCCGCTGCGCTCGAACAGCGGCACCCCCAGCTCCCGTTCCAGCGCCTGCAACTGAAGGCTGATCGCCGGCTGGCTGACGAAAAGTGCCTCAGCCGCCCGTGAGACCGAACCCAGGCGCACGGTCTGGCAGAACGCGCGCAGCGGCTTCAGCCGGTCGGATTTGTAGGAAAAACGTGGACTTGGCGGGGTGCGTGTGCTCATCGTGTCACGAGTATTAGCACAACTTATGTAGAACATTGCAAAAACTGTTTTGCCAAATACTCGGGCCCAGCGGCACCGTGGAGTCGTTCCCCCACCGCTGGAGTCGCCCCATGTCCGCCGTCGCTTCCGCTGTTCCCACCCCTGCCAGCAAGGCCACCCCCGGTATCGCCCTGGCGACCCGCGTGGCCGGCCAGGACACCCTGCTGCCGGCGCCGTTGCTGGCCCTGCTGGTGTCGCTGCACCGCGCGGTGGAACCGGGCCGGCAGGCACGGCTGCAGGCCCGCCGCGAGCGCCAGGCGTTCTTCGACCAGGGCGGCCTGCCGGACTTCCGCGAAGACACCACCGCGATCCGCAACGGCGACTGGCGCGTTGCCCCGCTGCCGGCCGCGCTGCAGGACCGCCGCGTCGAGATCACCGGCCCGACCGACCCGAAGATGGTCATCAACGCGCTGAACTCCGGCGCCAAGGTGTTCATGGCCGACTTCGAGGATTCGACCTCGCCGACCTGGCGCAACCTGCTGGCTGGCCAGCAGTCGCTGGCGGCGGCGGTGCGCGGTGACCTGCAATTCACCGCTGCAAATGGCAAGCACTACAGCCTGCGCCCGTACGACGAGCAGGCGGTGCTGATCGTGCGCCCGCGCGGCTGGCACCTGGACGAAAAGCACGTGGCCATCGACGGCCAGCCGCTGGCCGGTGGCCTGTTCGACGCGGCGGTGTTCGCCTTCCACAACGCCCGCACCCTGCAGACGAAGGACCGCGGCCCGTACTTCTACCTGCCCAAGCTGCAGAGCATGGAAGAGGCGGCGCTGTGGGAGACCGCGCTGTCGCACATCGAAGGCATGCTCGGCCTGCCGCATGGCCAGATCAAGGTGACGGTGCTGATCGAAACGCTGCCGGCGGTGTTCGAGATGGACGAGATCCTGCACGCGCTGCGTGACCGCATCGTCGGCCTGAACTGCGGGCGCTGGGACTACATCTTCTCGTACCTGAAGACCTTCCGCCGCCACGCCGACCGCGTGCTGCCCGAACGCGGCCAGGTGACCATGACCCAGCCGTTCCTGAAAGCGTATTCGGAGCTGCTGATCCAGACCTGCCACCGCCGCGGTGCGCATGCGATGGGCGGCATGGCCGCGCAGATTCCGATCAACAACGATGCCGCCGCCAACGAACAGGCGATGGCCCGTGTGCGCGCCGACAAGCTGCGCGAAGTCACCGCCGGCCATGACGGCACCTGGGTTGCACACCCGGCGCTGATTCCGGTGGCGATGGCGATCTTCGACGAACACATGCCCGGTGCGAACCAGCACAGCGTGCTGCGCCAGGACGTGCGCGTCGGCCGCGACGAACTGATCGCACGGCCGCCGGGCACCATCACCCGCGCTGGTTTCGAAGGCAACGTGGAAGTCTGCGTGCGCTACCTGGCCGCTTGGCTGGATGGCAACGGCTGCGTGCCGATCCACCACCTGATGGAGGATGCGGCCACCGCCGAGATCAGTCGCAGCCAGCTGTGGCAGTGGCTGCACACGCCGGGCCAGCAGCTGGACGACGGCACCGCGATCGACCTCGCGCTGCTGGATTCCACCCTCTCGCAGCTGCCGGCACGGCTGGGCGATACCGCCGCGCTGCCCGGTGGCGCACGCATCGGCGAGGCCATCGCCCTGCTCGGCGAACTGAGCCGCAGCGACGAACTGACCGATTTCCTGACCCTGCCGGCCTACGCGCGCATCGACTGACTGACTGCCCGCAAACCCGCCGTTTCCCTCCCCGTTGCACGCACGAACCGAACTGGAGAAAGACATGAGCAAGCTGCCCACTGCCGAACAGATCCAGCACGACTGGGATACCAACCCGCGTTGGGAAGGCATCCAGCGCAACTACAGCGCCGCCGACGTGGTCCGCCTGCGCGGCACCGTCCACATCGAGCATTCGCTGGCCCGCCTGGGTGCGGAGAAGCTGTGGGCATCGCTGCATGAGCGCGAGTTCGTCAACGCGCTGGGTGCACTGACCGGCAACCAGGCCATGCAGCAGGTCAAGGCCGGGCTGAAGGCGATCTACCTGTCCGGCTGGCAGGTGGCGGCCGACGCCAACCTGGCCGGCCAGATGTATCCGGACCAGTCGCTGTACCCGGCCGATTCGGTGCCGGCGGTGGTCAAGCGCATCAACAACACGCTGCTGCGTGCCGATCAGCTGCACCACGCCGAAGGCAAGGATGACATCGACTTCCTGCAGCCCATCGTGGCCGACGCAGAAGCCGGTTTCGGCGGCGTACTCAACGCCTTCGAACTGATGAAGGCGATGATCGAGGCCGGCGCCGCCGGCGTGCATTTCGAAGACCAGCTGGCGTCGGTGAAGAAGTGCGGCCACATGGGCGGCAAGGTGCTGGTGCCGACCCGCGAGGCCATCGAGAAGCTCAACGCCGCACGCCTGGCCGCCGACGTGCTGGGCGTGCCGACCCTGCTGGTCGCGCGCACCGATGCCGAGGCCGCGGATCTGCTGACCAGTGACATCGACGGCAACGACCGCCCGTTCACCACTGGCGAGCGCACCGTCGAGGGCTTCTACAAGACCCGCAATGGCCTGGACCAGGCGATCAGCCGTGGCCTGGCCTACGCGCCATACGCCGACCTGGTGTGGTGCGAGACCGGCAAGCCGGACCTGGAATTCGCACGCAGGTTCGCCGAGGCGATCCATGCGAAGTTCCCGGGCAAGCTGCTGGCCTACAACTGCTCGCCCAGCTTCAACTGGAAGAAGAACCTGGACGACGCCACCATCGCCAAGTTCCAGCGTGAGCTGGGCAGCTATGGCTACAAGTTCCAGTTCATCACCCTGGCCGGCTTCCACGCGCTGAACTACGGCATGTTCAATCTGGCCCACGGCTACGCACGCCGCCAGATGAGCGCGTTCGTGGAACTGCAGGAAGCCGAGTTCGAAGCCGCCGAGCGTGGCTTCACCGCGGTCAAGCACCAGCGTGAGGTTGGCACCGGCTACTTCGATGCCGTGACCCAGGCGATCCAGCAGGGCCAGTCGTCGACCACCGCGTTGACCGGCTCGACCGAAGAAGAACAGTTCCACGGCGGGCGCAGCGAACGCGCTGCGTGATGCGGTAGTGCCGGCCGCTGGCCGGCACCCACGTGCGCCTTCGGGCACTACGGAGAAGCCGGCCAGCGGCCGGCTCTACCGGGGTCGCGAATCCGATCAGGGTGGCCAGGGAAGGGCCAGGCAACGCCGGCCGGTCGGGGGACTTGCCGGCGTTGTTGTATCGATGGAAACGCGATGAACGCATGCAGCGTCAATCCAGCGCACCCCACAGTCCGGCAACTTGGCCGAAACCCTGTGAAGGTGGCCATCAGATTGATCCGGAACGACTTTTCCCTGGACCGTGGCGGGCAGAACGGCCACCGTGCGCCTTCACACCGGGAAAGCGGACCACACGGCTCAAAATGAGATAGGGCGCACATTTTAAAGCGGTGCTATGCTCCGCGGCTCACCAGGGGACGCTGGCGGCGGGTGCAGGGAATGACCGGCAGGGGTGCGGCCGAGAACAGTGATGTGACGTCAGGTATCGCCCGGGTGGCGATGGCCGAGATCGTGCATGCGCTGCTGTCCGATGCCGAGGTCGCATTGTTCGCCAGATTTGCCCGTCCACGCAAGCTTCATGCCGGGCAGTGGCTGTTCCAGCGTGGCCACCGTGGCGAGCGCATGTACGTGATCCTGGAAGGCCAGATCGAACTGGACTTCGGCGAGGACCTGGTGATCAAGACCCTCGGGCAGCAGGAGTTCTTCGGTGAGCTGGGCCTGCTGGTGGGTGATCACCCGCGCAGCGCCAGTGCGCGCGCTCTGGTGGACTGCGAGGTGCTTGAGCTGGGGCCCGCCGACTTCCATCGTCTGGTGGAATCCGATCCGGGCCTGGTCGCCTACTTCCTGCGCCGCACGATCATGCGCGTGCTGACCAACGAACAGGCGCTGATCAGCCAGCTGCGCCGGCGCAACCATGATCTGGAAACCGCGCTGGACAATCTGTACATCACTACCCACCAGCTGACCCACACCCGTGAACTGGTGCGTACCGATGAACTGACCGGGCTGCACAACCGCCGTGGCCTCACCCTGTACCTGCAGGAATGCCGCGCCGATGGCAGTGGGCTGCCGCAGGCGCTGCTGCTCATCGACTGCGACCGCTTCAAGCAGATCAATGACCGCCATGGCCACCAGGCCGGCGATCGCGTGCTGCAGAGCATGGGCAACATCCTGCGCTCGATGGCCGGTGAGCAGGACCTGGCCTGCCGGCTCGGCGGTGACGAGTTCTGCCTGATCCTGCGTCGTGGCAACCACGAGATCGTGCAGCACGCGGCAGAGTTCATCCTCAGCGCGGTACACGGCCTGCTCGAGCGCAGCCACGGCACGCCGCACGTCAGCCTGGTCAGCATCGGCGCCAGCCTGCTGGACCCGGATGCGGGCTGGAGCGAGTGGTACGCCAGCGCGGATCGTGCGCTGTACCAGGCCAAGCGTGATGGTGGCAACTGCCTGCGTTGGGCAGACGCAGTGGACTCACCCTAGATCGGGAGACAGAGGCGATGAATGGCGACAACGGAACGTCGGCGCCGCACAACCAGCAACTGCGCGCCCTGCTGTTCACCGACCTGTGTGACTCGCTGCTGCTGGTCGAACGCATCGGCGATGTCGCTGCCGCCGAACTGTTCCAGGAACACGACCGGCTGGTGCTGGCGCTGCAGCAGCGCTGGAACGGCCAGCTGATCGATCGCTCCGACGGGCTGTTCATGCTGTTCGAGCGCCCGATCGACGCGCTTGGCTTCGCATTGGATTACCAGCGTGGGCTGCAACCGCTGGGGCAGAGACACGAGATCCATCTGCAGGCGCGGGCCGGTCTGCATGTGGGCGATGTGCTGACCTGGGAGAACAGCGCCGAGGCAGTGCGGGCTGGCGCCAAGGCGATTGAAGTCGAAGGCCTGGCCAAGCCGACGGCGGCGCGCCTGATGCAGTTGGCACGTCCGGGCCAGATCCTGCTTTCGGCGGTGGCCGAATCCATCGTGCGTCGCTCCAGTGGGTCGCTGGGCGCGATGGCTGAAGGCCTGCAATGGCGATCGTTCGGGCGATGGCGCTTCAAGGGCGTGAGCCAGCCAGCCGAAGTCTACGGCGTGCAGGCGGCGGGCATGCCCACCCCGGGGCGGCTGCGGCACACGGCCAAGGCCCGGCGTGATCTTCCGTTGTGGCGCCGTCCGCTGGCGATGGCGGCGCAGGCCGCCGTACTGCTGGCCGCAGTGCTTGGTGTCTGGTTGCTGACCCGGCCACAGCCGGCCATCGCGTTCGCCGAACGCGACTGGGTGGTGCTCGGCGGGCTGCATAACCTCACCGGCAATCGACTGCTCGATGACGCCCTGGACCAGGCGTTCCGGATCAGTCTCGAGCAGTCCCGCTACGTCAACGTCGTCAGTGACGACCGCGTCGGCCGCACCCTTGAGATGATGCGGAAACCGCCGGATCGCGGTGTCCGTGAACGTGGCGATGCCGCCGCTGTGGCGGTGCGCACGGGCGCCCGCCTGGTGTTCATGCCATCGGCGACCGATGTCGGCGGCCGAACCCGCTTCAGCGTGGAGGTGGTCGAGCCGTCGACGCTGCGCACCCTGGCCGTGGTATCCGCCGATGCGAAGGCCGGTGCAGTACTGGCGGCGGTGGACGATGTTTCGCGCCAGCTGCGTGATCGCCTGGGCGAAGAGCCCGCATTGATCCAGCGCGACAGCCAATCCCTGCCGGAGGTGACCACGGGCAGCATGGATGCGTTGCGTGCGTTTGCCTTGGGCCAGAAGCGCTACGTGCGCGGTGACTACAAGGGAGCATTGGCGTTTTACCAGCAGGCCACGGAAATCGATCCAGAATTCGCACTGGCATGGCTGGGACAGACTCGCAGCCATTTCGCGGATGCGGATTTCTCCCGTGCCGCCAGCGTGTTGAAGAAGGCACAGCGATGGTCCCGACATCTGACCACACGTGAAGCGCTCTACGTGCGCAACTGGACCCTTCATCTGGGCGACCCCGACCGCGCAACCGATGGATGGATGCAGATGGCCGAGTTGTATCCGGACTATCTGCCGGCTGCGAACAATGCTGCGATCAGCCTCTATTGCGAGAACCGTTTCAGCGAAGCACTGCCGCTGGCGCAACGCGTTGCGATGAGCCAGGTCGATCTATTGGGCGTTGGCCAGGATCAGTACGGCCGCATCCTGCTGGCAATGGGGCGGTTCGATGAAGCAGACCGCGCGCTTTCCGTTGCAGCGGCCAGCGGCTGGCAGGGAGCACTGATGCGACAGGCGACCGTTGCAGCGGCGCGAGGCGACCTGGCACGGTCCCTGGGCTTGTTGCAGAAGATCGACGCCAGCGACTATCACGCCGACAACATCCGCATTTCCGTCCAGCTGGACAAGGGTGACATCCAGGCCGCGCTGTGGAATGCCGAGCGCGGCATGCAGCGGAGCTACGCCATGCCCGGTGTTGACCGCTTCAACTTCTATGTTCCCCTGGCCGTCGCGCGATTGCAGGCGGGCCAGCATTCAAGCGTCGGACCGCTGCTGGATGAGGCGATCCACCGGACATTCGAAGGCATCGAATCAGTTCCCGTGGTCGATGCCGTTGATCGTATCGTCACCGCCCAGGCCGCGGCACTTGTAGGGTTGCGCATGGGGGACGCCCGCTACGCCAGGCAGGTCGAGCGTCGCTGGGCTTCGTTGCAGAGAAAGCCGGAAAGCGCCGTCATCCGCGAATTCGATGCTGTGCTGGGCGCGGAGAGGCTGCGCGCATCAGGTAAACCGCTGCAGGCACTCCAGCTGCTCGAACCCTATCTGGGTGCTCGCTCGCGGGTGCAATCGCGGGTCGCGGCGATGAAGGCGGCCCGCGATGCGGGCTTGGATGCCCAGATGCTCGACCAGAAGCGTTGGCTGGCCTCCAACCCCGGCCTTGCGTACGCAGAGATCGAATGCAGTTACTGCCTGCAGGCGATGAACGTGCTGGATGTGCGCGAGGCTGCCCGGCCTTTGCCCGCAGCGGAGACCAGGCCCGAAGGGTGAGCGGTTCTCAGCGGAGCGTACGCGGGGAATTACCTGTGTTGCCGTTCTCGAGCATTGGCACGGTGTAGGCCGTTCCACTGGACAGCATCGCGACGATCTGCGCGTGTGCCTGCTCGATGACGGCTTTGTCCGCCAGCTCGATGGAGGCACAGCACATGGCGACGAACTGGCTCAGCTCGGCCGGATCTGCAGGAACGTGGCCGGCTTCCAGCAACGCCGCCTCCGGCGACTGGGTGAAACGGCCGCGGAATGCGTCATCGGTGGCGAGCAGGTTCACAAGATTCTGCGCGACGGCAGGTTCCAGCTGCAGGGTGGGCATGGTGGGGTCCGGAAACGTCGATATGGAACCTTGATGTCGGCGCAGGGGAGCGCTTCTTGAGTGACCGCCGCGCTGCCATCAAGGAATCGCGGTATCGCTCGATAACGTGGCAGGAATATCCAAAGGAAAGAACATGCAGGTCAGGCGCTGTTCGGTACTGATGATGGAGCTGCGGGAAACGGTAACGTTCGACCTGCAGGGCCTGATGCAGGGCGGTGATGGGCTTCGTCGCAGGCAGGCCTGGCTTGCGCTCGCGCCGCACTTGCCCGAACCGGTCGAACTGGATGCCAGGCAGCAGGCCTGGCTGGGTCGGCTCAGCCCCAGCGCATGGCAGGAGGTCGCGGTGGATAGCGAGGAGGCGGGGATGGTGTCGCCCCTGCAGCAGGCAGGGCTGGTGTTTGTCCAGGGCAGCGCGACGGATGCAGCGTCGATTGCCGACGAGGCATTGCGCTCGACCTACTGGCACCCGCTTGCTGCCGTGCTGCACGCATTCTCGCGCTGGGATGGGGTGGATGCCGTCGGCAACATGCGCGCGTCCAGGACCGAGACGGCCGTGCAGATGCGTGAAACACTGGGAGCGCCGCCTGCGACCACGGTGTCACGTTGCAGCGAAGGCGCCATTGCGCTGCCCAGGGCCGAGCCGGCAGCCTTCGACACGCTGCTGGCCCGTCGCGCAACCTGTCGCAACTTCGACTGGCAGCGACCGCTGCCGCTGCCGATGCTGGCGCGGATGTTGCAGCGGACCTTCGGCAGTACCGGAGAACACCGTGTCGGCGAGGACCTGGTGTTCATGAAGAAGAACGTGCCCTCCGGTGGCGGGCTGCATCCCATCGAGGCCTATCTGGTGGTGCAGCACGTCGAAGGGCTGCCGGCGGGCCTGTACCACTATCGCGGCGATACCCATGTGCTGGAGCCGGTGGCCTCGGACAGCGAGGTGGACCGTGACTTCGTGATGGATGTTGTGGGCCAGCAGCACTGGTTTGCCGATGCGCACGTGCTGGTGATCCTGGCGCCGCGCTTCGACCGTACATTCTGGAAGTATCGCCAGCACGCGAAAAGCTACCGCGTCATCGCCCTTGAGGCGGGCCATCTGTCCCAGACACTGTATCTGGCCGCGACCGACGATGGCCTGGGTGCGTTCATCACTGCGGCAATCAACGAGAAAGCAATCGAGCGTGCCCTTTCCTTGGATCCCGTCACCGATGGCGTGCTCGCTGTGTGCGGCTTCGGCTGGCGCGCCGCGACCATGACCACGACCGAGCTGGACCCTGCAGGCACGATCTGGAACCTTGAAGACCGCGCGGGCTGACCCCGCGCGGCCTCTGCTGCATCACGCCGCTTCGAAGTCCACCAGTACCGCGCCATCACCCACCTGGTCGCCGGCCTTGGCGCGATAGCCCTTCACCGTCCCATCCGCCGGTGCCTGCAGGGTGTGCTCCATCTTCATCGCTTCCAGCACCACCAGCGGCGTGCCGCGCTTGACCTCGGTACCGGCGGCGACCAGCGTGGCGACGATCCTGCCCGGCATCGGCGCCAGCAGGCTGCCGGCATCCGCCACGGCGTGGTCCGATTCGCCCACCGGATCGTGCAGGGTGAAGCGGTGCTGGCCGTCGGCGCCGAACAGGTACAGCTGGTCACCGTCGCGCAGCAGCTGCAGCGACCAGCGGCGTTCGCCCAGCTGCACGGTAAGATGCTGCGCATCGGCTGTGCCGATCACCTGAACCGGCGCGGCGTCATCGCGCTGCACGCGCCAGCCATCGGCCTGTGCCCACACTTTGAGCGTGTGCTTGCGTTCGCCCTGCTGCAGCGGCAGCACGCGCGGTGCCGATGCGCCGAGGCGCCAGCCATCCTGGGCCTGCCATGGCGAATGCGGGTCGCGCGCGTCGGTGCTGGCACCGGCAGTGCCAGCAACCGCGGCCACGGCGGCCAGCTGCCACAGGGCATCATCCGTTTCGCCCACTGCACTCAATGCCGCCTGTTCGCGTTCGATCAGCGCGGTATCCAGCCTGGCGTGCGCGAACGAATCGGTATTCACCAGCCGGCGCAGGAAGCCGGCATTGGTGGTCACGCCTACCACCTGGCAGTCGGCCAGCGCCTGGCTCATGCGGCGCAGCGCGGCATCGCGGTCCACGTCCCAGACGATCAGCTTGGCAATCATCGGGTCGTAGTACGGAGTGATGCTGTCGCCTTCCTCCACGCCGGTATCCACGCGCACATGGGCCGACGGGATTGGCAGGCGCAGGCGGCGCAGGGTGCCGGTGGAGGGCAGGAAGCCACGGTCGGCATCTTCGGCATACAGGCGCGCTTCGATCGCGTGGCCGTGGATGGCCAGCTGCTCCTGGCGCAGCGGCAGCGGCTGGCCCGAGGCCACGCGCAGCTGCCATTCCACCAGGTCGGTACCGGTGATGTACTCGGTGACCGGGTGCTCGACCTGCAGGCGGGTGTTCATTTCCATGAAGTAGAAATCGCCGTCCGGGCCGGCGATGAACTCCACCGTGCCCGCACCTTCATAGCCCACCGCGCGCGCGGCATCGACCGCCGCCTTGCCCATCGCCGCACGACGTTCCGCGCTCATGCCCGGGGCCGGCGCTTCTTCCAGCACCTTCTGGTGGCGGCGCTGCACCGAGCAGTCGCGCTCGAACAGGTACACCGCGTCACCGTGGCTGTCGCCGAATACCTGGATCTCGATATGACGCGGGCGCTCGACATACTTCTCGACCAGAACGTGGTCGTTGCCGAACGCCGAGGCCGCCTCGCGCTGGCAGCTGGCCAGCGCATCGACGAAGTCCTCGCTGCGCTCGACCTTGCGCATGCCCTTGCCACCGCCACCGGCGCTGGCCTTGATCAGTACCGGGTAGCCGATGGCGTCGGCCTGCGTGCGCAGGAAGTCCGGTGCCTGCTGATCACCGTGGTAGCCCGGGGTCAGCGGTACGCCGGCCTTGGCCATCAGCGCCTTGGCCGCGCTCTTGTCGCCCATCGCGCGGATGGCGCTGGCCGGCGGCCCGATGAAGGTGATGCCGGCGGCGGTGCAGGCATCGGCGAAGTCGGCATTCTCGGACAGGAAGCCGTAGCCGGGGTGGATGGCCTGCGCGCCGGTCGCGCGTGCCGCGTCGAGCAGCGCATCGCCGCGCAGGTAGCTCTCACGCGCGGCGGCCGGACCAATGCGGATGGCTTCGTCGGCCAGGCGCACGTGGCGCGCGTTGCGGTCGGCATCGGAATACACCGCCACGGTGGCGATGCCGAGGCGGCGGCAGGTGGCGATGACGCGACAGGCGATTTCGCCACGGTTGGCGATCAGGACTTTGGTGAACATGGCAACGGGCTTCATGGGAGCGTGCTCGGTCATGGCATGGATTACATGCGGAACACGCCGAAGCGCGTCTGCTGCGGGGCGGCGTTGAGGCTGGCCGATAGCGCCAGGGCCAGCACCCGGCGGGTGTCGGCCGGATCGATCACGCCGTCGTCCCACAGGCGCGCGCTGGCGTAGTACGGGTGGCCCTGCTGCTCGAACTGGTCGCGGATCGGCGCCTTGAACGCGTCTTCCTCCGCAGCCGGCCACTGGCCGCCCTTGGCTTCGATGCCATCGCGCTTGACCGTGGCCAGCACGCTGGCGGCCTGCTCGCCGCCCATCACGCCGATGCGTGCGTTCGGCCACATCCACAGGAAGTTCGGCGAGTACGCGCGGCCGCACATGCCGTAGTTGCCGGCGCCGAACGAACCGCCGATCACCACGGTGAACTTGGGAACCCTGGCGCAGGCCACCGCCATCACCAGCTTGGCGCCGTCCTTGGCGATGCCGCCCTGTTCGTACTTGCGGCCGACCATGAAGCCGGTGATGTTCTGCAGGAACACCAGCGGAATGTTGCGCTGGGTGCACAGCTCGATGAAGTGCGCGCCCTTCAGCGCCGACTCGGAGAACAGGATGCCGTTGTTGGCGATGATGCCGATCGGGTAGCCGTTCAGATGGGCGAAGCCGGTCACCAGCGTCGCGCCATAGCGCGGCTTGAATTCGTCGAAGCGCGAGCCATCGACCAGGCGCGCGATCACCTCGCGTACGTCGTAGGGCTTGCGCGTATCGGCCGGGATCACACCGTACAGTTCGTGTGCCGGCAGCAGCGGTTCTTCGCTGGCCTGCACCGCCATCGCCGGTTCCGGCTTGCGCCAGTTCAGCTGCGCGATGATCGCACGCACCCGTGCCAGTGCCTGCAGATCGTTGTCAGCCATGTGGTCGGCCACGCCGGATATGCGCGTGTGCACGTCGGCGCCGCCCAGTTCCTCGGCGGTCACTACTTCACCGGTGGCCGCCTTCACCAGCGGCGGGCCGCCGAGGAAGATCGTGCCCTGCTCGCGCACGATCACCGTCTCGTCGCTCATCGCCGGCACGTAGGCGCCACCGGCGGTGCAGCTGCCCATCACGCAGGCGATCTGCGGAATGCCCTGCGCCGACAGGTTGGCCTGGTTGTAGAAGATGCGGCCGAAATGGTCGCGGTCGGGGAAGACTTCGTCCTGCAGCGGCAGGAACGCGCCGCCGGAATCGACCAGGTAGATGCACGGCAGGTGGTTCTGTTCGGCAATCTCCTGCGCGCGCAGGTGCTTCTTCACCGTCATGGGATAGTAGGTGCCGCCCTTGACCGTGGCATCGTTGGCCACGATCACGCACTCCACGCCGCTCACCCGGCCGATGCCGGCCACCACGCCGGCGGCCGGCACGGCGTCTTCGTACATGCCATGCGCGGCCAGCGGCGCGATTTCGAGGAAGGCGCTACCGGGGTCGAGCAGGGCGTCGATGCGGTCACGCACCAGCAGCTTGCCGCGTGCGGTGTGCTTGGCGCGCGCGGCCTCGCTGCCACCCAGCGCGGTGCGCGCCAGGGTGGCGTGCAGATCGTCAACCACGGCCTGCATGGCCGCGCGGTTGGCTTCAAAGGTATCGCTGCCCGGTTGCAGCTGGCTGTTCAGGACGGTCATCGCGGTGGCCTTACAGGGTGCGCTGGAACAGTTCGCGGCCGATCAGCATGCGGCGGATCTCCGAGGTGCCGGCGCCGATTTCATACAGCTTGGCGTCGCGCCACAAGCGGCCGGTCGGGTATTCGTTGATGTAGCCGTTGCCGCCCAGGATCTGGATCGCCTGGCCGGTCAGCCAGGTGGCCTTCTCGGCGGCGTACAGGATGGCACCGGCGGCGTCCTGGCGGGTGGTGCGGCCCTGGTCGCAGGCGCGCGCCACGGCATAGACATAGGCGCGGCAGGCGCCCAGGCCGACGTACATGTCGGCGATCTTGGCCTGGATCAGCTGGAAGCTGCCGATCGCCTCACCGAACTGGTGGCGCTCGTGCACGTACGGCATCACCACGTCCATCGCCGCGGCCATCAGGCCCAGCGGGCCGCCGGACAGCACCACGCGCTCGTAGTCCAGGCCGGACATCAGCACGCGCACGCCACCGCCAACCTGGCCCAGCACGTTTTCTTCCGGCACTTCGCAGTCCTGGAACACCAGCTCGCAGGTGGGCGAGGAGCGCATGCCCAGCTTGTCCAGCTTCTGCGCGGTGGAGAAGCCCTTCATGCCCTTCTCGACCAGGAACGCGGTGATGCCCTTGGCGCCGGCGTCCATGTCGGTCTTGGCATAGACCACCAGCACGTCGGCATCCGGGCCGTTGGTGATCCACATCTTGTTGCCGTTGAGCACGTAGCGGTCGCCGCGCTTGTCGGCGCGCAGCTTCATCGACACTACGTCCGAACCGGCACCCGGCTCGCTCATTGCCAGCGCGCCGACCAGGCTGCCGTCGCACAGGCCGGGCAGGAAGCGCTGCTTCTGTTCTTCGTTGCCGTTCTTGCGCAGCTGGTTCACGCACAGGTTGGAGTGCGCGCCATAGGACAGGCCGATGCCGCCGGAGGCACGCGAGATTTCTTCCATCGCCACCACGTGGGCCAGGTAGCCCATGCCGGTGCCGCCGTATGCTTCTTCCACGGTGAGGCCGAGCAGGCCCTGTTCGCCCAGCTTCGGCCACAGGGCCAGCGGGAACTGGTTGCTGGCATCGGCCTCGGCGGCCAGCGGTGCGACCTCGGCGGCGGCAAAATGGGCCACGCTCTGGCGCAGCAGGTCGATGTCTTCGCCAAGGTCGAAGTTCAGGGATGGCACGTGCATTGTGGTGGCTCCACGACGGGATGGCAGGAAATGGACGCACCCGGCGGGGGAGCGGGCGGCGGTCTGCAGGACCGCTGCCCGCACGGGCGATTGGACCCAGCGTAGCGGGGTTCGGATAAGAAGTGAATACAAATTCAAAAATTGAAACCAGAATCAAAACATGGCCTACAAACGCTCTGCACTGATGGAAGAACGCCTGGCCGGGGCCCGTGAACGGATCCTGCTGGCCACCCGTGAGCTGGTCGCCACCGGCGGCTGGCGCAACGCCCCGGTGACCGCCGTGGCAACCCAGGCGGGGGTATCCACTGGCCTGATCTATCGCCATTTCCCGTCCAAGGCCGAGCTGTTCGTGGAGGTGCTCAACGCCGCGGTGGCCCACGAGGTCGCGATCATGGAGCGCATCGCCAGTGGTCCGGAGGTGGCCAGCGAGCGCCTGCGGCTGGCGATCACCGCCTTCGTTCGCCGCGCCCTGGCCGGGCCGGGGCTGGCGCATGCCTTCATCGTCGAACCGGTCGATCCGGACGTGGAGGCTGAGCGCATGCGTGGTCGTCGCGCCTTCGGCGACGTGTTCCTGCGGCTGGTGGAGGAGGGCGTGGCCGCCGGTGAGCTGCCTGCGCAGGACGCGCATGTGGCCGCCGCCTGCCTGGTCGGCGCCTTCACCGAGGCGATGGTCGGCCCGACCGCACCCAGCCGCGAAGCGCACCGCGACGAAGACGCGCTGGTGGATGCGATCTGCAGCTTCTGCCTGCGCGCGATCGGCGCCCGGTAACGTGGTAGAGCCGGCCGCTGGCCGGCTTCTGCACGATCCATCCGGCGGGATGGCGATGCCGGCCAGCGGCCGGCACTACCGGGCCGGCATGTTGCGCCGCACCAGCAGTGACGCCTGTTGTCGCACGCAAAGCGCGTTCTATACTCGGTCCATCACGCAGTCGCTCAGCCGTGGTCCAACGACTATCAGCCAGGGGTAACGAAGAGTGCGGAATTACGATCTGGAGTTCCTGAAACGCTTCTCCATGGTGATCGCGCTGCTGGCGACCATCACCCTCGGCCTCATCCTCCTAGCCGCCTACATCCACACCCGGATTCCACCCGAGGTGTCGCCGACGGCGGCCAAGCGCACCGAACAGCGCATTTCGCCCACCGGCGCGGTCTATGCCGGCAGCACCGGCGCCGCCGCGCAGGCAGCGGCCAAGGCCGCCGCGCTGGCCAAGGCCGCCTCGCAGGTGGCCTACGGCGGCACCAAGGACGGCAAGGTCATCTTCGACAACCTGTGCACCGCCTGCCACACCACCGGCGTGGGCATGGCGCCGACGCTGGACCATTCGCACTGGGACAAGCGCATCGCGCAGGGCAAGGACACCCTCTACAAGCACGCCATCGAGGGCTACACCGGCCCGGATGGCGGCATCATGCCGCCCAAGGGTGGCAACCCGGCGCTGACCGAGGAACAGATCCACGCCACCGTGGACTGGATGCTGGGCAACCTGAAGTAGGCGCCGGGACGGCCAAACCGCGAAACGGCGGAAACGTCGGAAACGTCGGAACATGGAACCGCCGAACGGGATGGCGGAACCGCGGAACGGGGGTAGAGTCGACTGTTGGTCGACTGCTCTTCCCAACGCCACCGAAAAAGCCCGCGCTGCGCGCGATAGTCGATTAACAGTCGACTCTACCCGCCGGTCGCCCCAATCGCCGCGGTCGTTCTCCGTCTGCCGCCGGCGGCTTTGCCGGCCAAGGCCAAAACCGCGCGCGTCGCTGGGGTTTCGCATTTCAAGGTTAGTCTGTGCGCCTCTTCCATGGAGTCGCCCGCCGATGCGCCGCCGTTCCCTCGCCCTTGCCCTGTCCCTGCTGCTGCCGGCCGGCGCCTTTGCCCAGGCCCAGCCGCAGGCCGCACCGGCCGCGGCGCCCTCCGCTGCGCGCAGCAGCGCCACCGTGGTGCTGACCGCCGCGCCGGCCGACTGGCGTGCACTGGATGGCCAGCGCGTGCGCATCGCCGCACCGCTGACCCTGGCCGGTACCGACGGCCTGGAGCGCTTCGGCCAGCTCACCGTGGCCTTCGATGGCCGCCTCTGGCAGCCGACCGAAGTGGCCACGCCGGGCACTGCCGGCTATGAGCAGGTGATGGCCGACAACCAGCGCCGCCGCCTGGTGCTGGAAGATGGCAGCGATGCCCGCGACCCGGCCAGCGTGGCTTACCTGCCGGGCAACCCGGTGCTGCGCACCGGCATGCAGCTGCGCGATGTGCAGGGCATCGTGCGCATGGATGCGCATGGCCATCCGCGCCTGCAGGTCGAAGGCGCGCTGAAGCTGCCGGAGCTGAAGCGCCCGGCGGTGCCGACCGTGCCGGGCAACCTGCATGTGGCGGCCTTCAACCTGGAGAACTTCTTCAACGGCGACGGCCAGGGCGGTGGCTTCCCGACCCTGCGCGGCGCACGCACGCTGGAGGAACACAAGGCGCAGGTGGCCAAGCTGGTCACCACGGTCAACGCGCTGGGCGCCGACGTCGCCGCGCTGATGGAGCTGGAGAACGACGGCTACGGCCCGCAGTCGGCCATCGCCGAACTGGTCGATGCGCTCAACCGCGACCGTGGCGCGCAGGGCGACTGGCGCTTTGTCGACGCGGGCAACGGCCCCGGTGACAACCCGATCCGGGTCGGCATCATCTACCGCAGCGCGCGCCTGCAGCCGGTGGGCAAGCCGGCCACGCTGACCGGTGGCCCCTTCGTCGAGCACAGCCGCGTGCCGCTGGCGCAGGCCTTCCAGGACAAGCAGGGCGCGCCGTTCGTGGTGGTGGCCAACCACTTCAAGTCAAAGGGCTGCCGCGACGCCGCCGGTGCCGACGCCGACCAAAACGACAACCAGGGCTGCTGGAACGCCACCCGCGTGACCTCGGCGCAGCAGCTGCACGCCTGGCTGCAGACCGACCCGACCGGTACCGGTGCAAAGGACGCGGTGCTGCTCGGCGATTTCAATGCCTACGCGATGGAAGACCCGATCCGCACCCTGCATGACCTGGGCTGGCAGGACGCGTTCAAGGTCGCCAAGATCGAGCATCCCTACAGCTATGTCTACAACGGCTATACCGGCCGCCTCGACCACGCGCTGCTGAGCCCGGGCATGGCCAAGCGCCTGCGCGGTGCCGCCGAGTGGCACAGCAACGCCGACGAGCAGGATGCCAGCGGCTACCAGGGCCGCAACGTGCAGGGCCCGTGGCGCAGCTCCGACCACGACCCGCTGTTGTTGGGTTTCGACAGATAAGGTTCGGCGGGGACCTGCTCTGGGAGGGACCTTGATCGGCACGGATCCTGCCGTTGCTTTTGATCTTCCACTCCGTCTTCAAGCGAGCCGAGCATCGCAGGTGAATCAGGGGCGAAGAGGCGCCGATGTTTGAGCGCAGCGAGTTCGGCGCCGTCCCCTGGTTCACCGAGAAGCGCAGGGAACCGGTGCACAGCACCGGCTCGCGGCTGGCGGCGCGTTTCTTTTGGTTACTTTTCTTTTCGCGCGAAAAGAAAAGTGACATCCCACCGCGGGCGCGGAAATGGCCCGCCGCAACCAACGCTCACCCCCAGGCGATCAACCCGATCGCCAGCACCGCCAGCGCCAGGCCGGCGCGGTTCCACCGGGTGGTCGCCTCGCCGAAGGCGAACACGCCCACCAGCGCGCCCAGCACCACCACGCCGATGTTCATGCCGGCGAACACGGTGGCCGGGCTGTCCGGCATCGACTGGTGAGCGTGCACATAGAAGAGGATGTTGCCGCCATTGAGCAGGCCCAGCAGCGCACCTGCGCCGAGGTTGCGCCAGGCCAGCCGGCTGCGGCCACTGGCGTGCCGCCACAGCTGCAACGCCAGCATCAGCACGAAGGCCACGCTGAAGCTGGCCAGCACCGCCGCCATCGAGGGCGTGCCGGACAGCGCCACCTGCTTGAGCAGCACGTCCACCACCGCGAAGCCGGCCCATACCGCCAGCAGCCAGCCCCAGCCACCGGGCGAGGACGCCACCGCCGGGCCGCGCGGGCGCAGGCTGATGGCCACCATCGCCAGCAGGCCCAGGCCGAGCCCGGCCAGCTTCCACGGCGTGGCAGTCTGGCCGAAGAACAGGAAGGCGGCCGCCAATGACAGCAGCAGCGACAGCCGCTGCGCCACGTCGCTGCGGACGATGCCGGCCACCGCCACCGCGCGGCCCAGCACCAGGAAAATCGAGGGCAGCACCACCGCCAGCGCCAGCAATGACAGCCACGGCGCGTGCGGCGCGCGCAGCGCATCCAGTGGCGGCCGCAGCACCACGGCGGTGAGCGTTGCCGCCACCAGATAGTTCCAGGTGACCATCTGCGAAACATCCAGCTGGCGGCGTCCGGCCACCTTCAACAACACCGAAACCAGCACGCTGCAGATCACGGCCAAAGACAGGTAGAGCATGGGACGGGCACAGGGCAGGGGCGGGGGACGGTATCATGGTGCCATGCACAAGCCCTTGTTCCCCGTTGCCCCCGGCGAAACCGCCTGCCTCGAACTGGACGGCCCGGCCGGCCCGCTGGAAGTGGTCGTCGACCTGCCCAAGGCCGATGCGCCGGTGCAGCCGATCGTGGCCATCATCTGCCATCCGCTGTCCACCGAAGGCGGCACCCTGCACAACAAGGTGGTCACCATGACCGCCACCACCCTGCGCGAGCTGGGCATCGCCACGGTGCGCTTCAACTTCCGCAGCGTGGGTGGTTCGGCCGGTGAGTTCGACCATGGCGTGGGCGAGCAGGACGACCTGAAGGCCGTGGCTGCCTGGGTGCAGAGCCAGCGCCCCGACGACCGCCTGTGGCTGGCCGGTTTCAGTTTCGGTTCGTTCGTTTCGCTGAAGGCCGCTGCCGCGCTGCAGCCCGAAGCGCTGATCTCGATCGCGCCGCCGGCCGGCCGCTGGGATTTCGATGGCATCGCACCGCCGGCGCGCTGGCTGGTGATCCAGGGCGAGCAGGACGAGATCGTCGACCCGCAGGCCGTCTACCAGTGGCTGGACACGCTGGATTTCCCGCATGAGCTGGTGCGCATGCCCGAGACCAGCCACTTCTTCCACCGCAAGCTGATCGACCTGCGTGGCGCGCTGACCCACGGCGTGAAGCATTGGCTGGGCACAGCGGCATGAGTGCAACCGAGTTGACCCCGTCGCAGCGGTACGCGGAAGGGGTCGCCCGCGGCGACTGGCAGAACGACCCGGCCCAGCATGCGGCGCTGGCCGAGCTGGACCGCATCCACCTGGGCCTGCTGGACAGCGCCGAGGACGGCTGGCTGGACCGCCTGTCCTCGTTCTGGAAGAAGCCCGAGCCGGTGAAGGGCCTGTACTTCTGGGGCGGCGTCGGCCGCGGCAAGACCTTCCTGGTCGACCTGTTCTACGACGGGCTGCCGATCAAGCAGAAGTACCGGACCCACTTCCATCGCTTCATGCGCAGCGTCCACGAGCGCCTGCGCGAGCACCAGGGCCAGAGCGACCCGCTGGCGAAGATCGCCCAGGAATGGCGCAGCAACCTGCGCGTGCTGGTGCTGGACGAGTTCTTCGTCACCGACATCGGCGATGCGATGCTGCTGGCGCGGCTGCTGGAGCGCCTGTTCGCCGAGGGCGTGACCCTGGTCACCACCTCCAACACCGCAGTGGAGAACCTGTACCTCAACGGCCTGCAGCGCCAGAGCTTCCTGCCGGCCATTGGCCTGCTGCAGCGCTTCTGCGTCGAGCTGTATGCCGAAGGTACCGAGGATTACCGCATGCGCGCGCTGACCCGCTCGCCGGTATACCGCGCACCGCTGGCGGCCGACAGCGATGAGTGGCTGGCCACGCGCTGGAACGAGCTGAGCGGCGGCCAGCCGGCCAAGCCCGGCAACATCGAGATCGAGGGCCGCAAGATCCCGGTGCGTGGCCGCGGCAAGAGCATTGCCTGGTTCGATTTCGCCGCGCTGTGCGAAGGCCCGCGCGGGCCCTCGGATTACATCGAGATCGCGCACGAGTTCAACACGGTGCTGCTGGGCGGCATTCCCGCCTTCGACCGCCTGAACGAAGATGCCGCGCGCCGCTTCGTCAACCTGATCGACGAGCTGTACGACCGCCACGTCAACCTGGTCTGCACCGCCAGCACCTCGCCGGTCGAGCTGTACACCGGCCAGCGCCTGCAGGGCGCGTTCGAGCGTACCGCCTCGCGCCTGATCGAAATGCAGAGCGCCGAGTACCTGGGTACCCCGCACCGGGCGTGAGGGGCCTGCGGGCGTACGTTGCCGGCCAGCGGCCGGCACGACCACCCTGGGATTCCGGTAGTGCCGGCCGCTGGCCGGCAATGATCGGGGGAAGGGTGCAACGGCGTTTCCCTGCGGCCGCTGCTCCGGCCTGGCCGACACATGCAGCCTCGGGTCGCTGCCCGGCGGGCGGTCCCGGCGTCCACCGGATTCCCACCGGCTGCCCACCACCTATCCACAGGGTTGTCCCTAGCCAGTTTCATCACTGTCATGTGAAGCTGTCATTGTTCCGTTTTCGCGGTGCGTTGTACCACCGCAATGACGCCTTTCGGGCTTGACTGCGCAGCCCGTTCCGGCAGGTCTGAAGCGTCTGATCCGGACGCCGGTGGCACGATCCTTGCGGCGCAAGGGATTGCCGAATTTCACTACATTTGGCGTTGACGGGCCCCATCACCCCCACTATCTTGTGGCCGTCGGTCGCAGCAACCCCAATTCCAGGGATGCCCGGGTACCCATCCGCGATCGTCAACGGCAGTGGCAGGCGCAGGGTCTCATCCGCTGCGACGCCGTCCTGCCATCCTGGGCTGTCATGTCCCGGGCTGCGTCACCCGATGCATCGAGCACCCACCAATCACGCCAAGAGGACACACGCCGTGACCACCGAATCCAGCGCCACCATCGAGAAGGAAAGCGAATTCCTGTTGACGTCGCCGCCGACGGCCAACGCGATGAGTGTGACCAAGCGCAATGGCACGACCGAACTGGTGGACCTGAACAAGATCGTGCGCGCGGTGCAGCGTTCCTCCGAAGGCCTGCACGCCGTCGATCCGATGCGCGTGGCCACCCGCACCATTTCCGGCCTGTACAACGGCGCCACCACCCGCGAGCTGGACGAACTGTCCATCCGCACTGCCGCCCTGCTGATCGGTGAAGAGCCCGAGTACGGCCGCCTGGCTGCGCGCCTGCTGGCCAACTACATCGCCAAGGAAGTCTCGGGCCAGGAAATCTACGCCTTCTCGCAGTCGGTCAGCCGTGGCCATGAAGTCGGCCTGATCAACGACCGCCTGCTGAACTTCGTGCAGACCAACGCGCGCAAGCTCAACGATGCCATCGACATCTCGCTGGACCTGAACTTCGATTACTTCGGCCTGCGTACCCTGTACGACCGTTACCTGCTGCGCCACCCGCACACCCGCAAGGTGATCGAGACCCCGCAGCAGTTCTTCCTGCGCATCGCCAGCGCGCTGAGCGAGGACGTGTCCGAGACCCTGGCGCTGTACAAGCGCATGGGCAACCTGGACTACCTGCCGTCCAGCCCGACCCTGTTCAATTCCGGCACCACCCACGAGCAGCTGTCCTCGTGCTTCCTGCTGGACTCGCCGCAGGACTCGCTGGAGTCGATCTACTCCAAGTACGGCGACATCGCCCAGCTGTCGAAGTTCTCCGGCGGCATCGGCGTCAGCTACACCCGCGTGCGTTCGCGTGGTTCGCTCATCAAGTCGACCAACGGCCACTCCAACGGCATCGTGCCGTGGCTGAAGACCATGGATTCGTCCGTGGCCGCAGTGAACCAGGGTGGCAAGCGCAAGGGCGCGGCCTGCGTGTACCTGGAAACCTGGCACGCCGACATCGAGGACTTCCTCGAGCTGCGTGACAACACCGGTGACGAAGCCCGCCGCGCGCACAACCTGAACCTGGCCAACTGGGTGCCGGACCTGTTCATGAAGCGCGTCGAAGCCGACCAGGAATGGTCGCTGTTCGATCCGCGCGTCGTGCCGGAGTTCACCGACCTGTTCGGCGAAGCCTTCGAGGCCGCCTACCTGCAGGCCGAAGCCCAGGGCAAGGCCAACCGCACCATCTCTGCCCGCAAGCTGTACGCCCGCATGATGCGTACGCTGGCCGAGACCGGCAACGGCTGGATGACCTTCAAGGACAAGTGCAACCGCGCCAGCAACCAGACCTTGCGTCCGGGCAACGTGATCCACCTGTCCAACCTGTGCACGGAAATCCTGGAAGTCACCTCCAACGATGAAACCGCGGTGTGCAACCTGGGTTCGATCAACCTGGGCAACCACTTCGACGAGCACAACGAGTTCGATTTCGAGAAGCTGGCCGAGACCGTGCGCCTGGCCGTGCGCCAGCTCGACCGCGTCATCGACCTGAACTTCTACCCGATCGAAACCGCCCGCCGCGCGAACCTGCGCTGGCGTCCGGTCGGCCTGGGCTGCATGGGCCTGCAGGACGTGTTCTTCCGCAAGCGCCTGCCGTTCGACAGCGCCGAAGCCCGCGCCCTGTCGAAGAAGATTGCCGAAGCGATCTACTTCCACGCGCTGGAAACCTCCTGCGAGCTGGCCCAGGAACGTGGCAAGCACCCGTCGTTCAACGACACCCGCGCCGCCAGTGGCGAACTGCAGTTCGACGCCTGGAACGTGGTGCCGGAAGACACCGCACGCTGGGACGCCCTGCGCGCCCGCATCAAGGAACACGGCCTGCGCAATTCGCTGATGATCGCGATTGCGCCGACCGCGACCATCGCCTCGATCGCCGGCTGCTACGAGTGCGTCGAGCCGCAGGTATCCAACCTGTTCAAGCGCGAAACCCTGTCCGGTGACTTCCTGCAGGTCAACCGTTACCTGGTGAATGAGCTGAAGAAGCTGGGCCTGTGGACGCCGGAAATGCGCGATGCCATCAAGCTGGCCGAAGGTTCCATCGCCGGCGTGGCGCAGATTCCGGAAACGCTGCGCGAGGTCTACCGCACCGCGTGGGAACTGCCGATGCGTTCGCTGATCGACATGGCCGCCGAGCGTGGCGCCTTCATCGACCAGTCGGCCTCGCTCAACCTGTTCATGGAAAGCCCGAACATCGGCGCGATGTCCTCCATGTACATGTACGCCTGGAAGCAGGGCATCAAGACCACCTACTACCTGCGTTCGCGCCCGGCCACCAAGATCGCCAAGACCACGGTGAGCGCTGCGGCCCCGGCCAAGGTATTCAGCCCGGACGAAGCCATCGCCTGCTCGCTGGAAAACCCGGAAGCCTGCGAGGCCTGCCAGTAACACACCGCGCGGTGGGTGCCGACCGTTGGTCGGCACTCGAACACCTCGCACCTGTAGAGCCGAGCCATGCTCGGCTGCGGAAAAACACCCACGGTAGCGCCGGGCCACGCCCGGCGGCTCACCCAGGAATTCAAGGAAACACCCATGGCCGACAAGCCCAAGCAGATGCTGCTCGATCCCGGTTTTGAACTGACCCTGCGCCCGATGCGCTACCCGCAGTTCTATGACATGTACCGGAACGCGATCAAGAACACCTGGACGGTGGAAGAGATCAACTTCCAGATCGACATCACCGATCTGCACAGCAAGATGTCGCCGGGCGAGCGCCACCTGATCCACCGTCTGGTCGCGTTCTTCGCCACCGGCGACTCGATCGTGTCCAACAACCTGGTGCTGAACCTGTACCAGCATCTCAATGCGCCGGAAGCGCGCATGTACCTGTCGCGCCAGCTGTATGAAGAAGCGCTGCACGTGCAGTTCTACCTGACCCTGCTCGACAACTACCTGCCGGATCCGGAAGAGCGCGCCAAGGCGTTCTCGGCGGTGGAGAACATCGACTCGATCAAGAAGAAGGCCGATTTCTGCTTCAAGTGGATCGACTCGATCCAGAGCCTGACCCGCATCGAGACCCGCGAACAGCGCCGCCAGTTCCTGCTCAACCAGATCTGCTTCGCCGCCTGCATCGAAGGCCTGTTCTTCTTCGCGGCCTTTGCCTACGTGTACTACTTCCGTTCGCGCGGCCTGCTGCCGGGCCTGGCCTCGGGCACCAACTGGGTGTTCCGCGACGAGAGCGCGCACATGGAGTTCGCGTTCGAGTCGGTGCGCGTGGTGCGTGAGGAAGAACCGGACCTGTTCGACGAAGAGATGAAGCAGCAGGTCTACGACATGCTGGCCGAAGCCATCGAATGCGAAGTGCAGTTCGCCGAGGACGTGCTGTCCGGCGGCGTGGCCGGCATCTCCACCCGCGACATGCGCCAGTACCTGCAGCACTGTGCCGACCAGCACTTCGCCAAGCTGGGCATGGAAAAGAAGTACAACGTGCGCAACCCGCTGCCGTTCATGGAACTGCAGGACGTGCAGGAACTGACCAACTTCTTCGAACGCCGCGTCTCGGCCTACCAGGTCGGCGTGCAGGGCGAAGTCGCCTTCGACATGAACTTCTGATCGAACCGGCCCGGCCTGTCGCAACGAAGAACCCCGGCCAATGCCGGGGTTTTTCGTTGCGCATCAGAAGGATGAGCTATTCTCGCTGGACGCCAGTGGTGGCGGTGCTTCGCATCCATGCCGGGCCTGGGGAGGAAGAGGGGATGCCACTGCAGGAATGACGCGTGGACAATCCCAGCGCCGGGTTCCCGTGCGCGTGGTCCTGCCATGGTGGCGCAACTGAATGGACCCCGGAGGTCGCAATGGAGACTGCAGTGCCTGGAACAGCAACCCGCAGGACCGTGTTTCGTGGGTGGACGGGAGGACTGTTCGCCGTCCTGGTCGCCTGTCCGTCCCTCGCCCATGGCACGAACTGCGATTCCAAGGTGACCAACGTTTCCATCGACGCCAGCGGCAAGGTGTTCGTGGCGACCACCGTCTCGCCCATCCACGCGGTCTGCAACATTGTCAGCAAAGGCGACTTCAGCATGCCGCCGGAGGTCTGCAAGGCGACCTACGCGATGCTGATGAGTGCGAAGGTCTCTGCCATTCCTATCCGCCTGTACTACACCAGCGTGCCGCAATGTGGCGATATCAAGGCCTGGTCGGCACAACCGAGCTTCTACCACGCTGAACTGTTCTGATTACGGGGCCGGGCGTATCGCCTGGAGGGCACGCCGCGATCAGCGCCGCCCTTCCACCGCCATGCGCACCGCCAGTCCGGCCAGCACCGTGCCCATCAGCCAGCGCTGCACCATCTGCCAGGTCGGGCGTGCGGCCAGGAAGCCGGCGATGCTGCCGGCGGTCAGCGCGATCATGCCGTTCACGCTGACGCTGACCAGGATCTGGGTGGAGCCCAGCACGATCGACTGCATCAGCACGCTGCCTTCGCTGTCCGGGTGCAGGAACTGCGGCAGCAGCGACAGGTACATCACCGCCACTTTCGGGTTCAGCAGATTGGTCAGGAATCCCATCGTGAACAGCTTGCGCGGGCTGTCCTGCGGCAGTTCGCGCACCGCGAACGGCGAACGGCCACCGGGCTTGAGCGCCTGCCAGGCCAGGTACAGCAGGTACAGCGCGCCACCGATGCGCAGCGCGTCGTAGGCGAACGGCACGGTCATCAGCAGGGCGGTGATGCCCAGTGCCGCGCACAGCATGTAGAACACGAAGCCCAGCGCCACCCCGCCCAGCGAGATCAGTCCCGCCATCGGCCCCTGACAGATCGAGCGCGAGATGACGTAGATCATGTTCGGCCCGGGCGTGAGCACCATGGCCAGCGAAACCAGCGCAAAGGCCAGCAGATCGGAAGTGGCGGGCATGGGGGGGCCTGGCAGTGGGCGTGGCGCAGTGTAACGCCTGCTGCAGGCGCGGCCTGCGCAGGCACCGCTGCCGGGTGACCGTTGCACATGCATTCCGATGGCCGTCACGCCGGTCGCTTAGAATCCGCAGCACCCCACACCGAAGCTCCCCCATGACCCCGATCCCCGAGACTGTGCCGCCCATCGAAGTGCGCATGGCCGAAATCGTCTTCCCCAACCACACCAACCACCTCGGCACCCTGTTCGGTGGCCAGGCACTGGCGTGGATGGACAAGGCCGCGTTCCTGGCCGCCGCCCGCTACTCGCGCCGTACCGTGGTGACCGCGCGCAGCGACCAGGTCGACTTCAAACTGCCGATCCGCATCGGCCAGATGGTGGAAACCATCGGCCGCATCGTCGAAGTCGGCCGCAGTTCGATGAAGGTGGAGGTGGAACTGGTCGCCGAAGACCTGCACAGCGGCGAGCGCAAGCTGTGCACCCGCGGCCACTTCGTGATGATCGCGCTGGACGAGGAAGGCCACCCGATCGCGGTGCCGCCGCTGCCGGCGGCCTGACCCGGACAACCGACCGGCGCTTGCGGGGGCGCTGCGGCGCCCCCATCTGGCAGCCATGACCCCGCCACTGACCGACTTCATCGACCGCGCCCAGCGCCTGTTCGTGCTGACCGGCGCCGGCTGCAGCACCGCCTCTGGCATTCCCGATTACCGCGATAGCGACGGCCAGTGGAAACGCACGCCACCGGTGACCTACCAGGCCTTCATGGGCGAGACGGCTACCCGCCAGCGCTACTGGGCGCGCAGCCTGCTGGGCTGGCCGCGCTTCGGCCTGGCCCGGCCCAACGGTACCCACCAGGCCCTGGCCGCACTGGAAAGCCGTGGCAAGCTGCAGGTGCTGCTGACCCAGAACGTGGACGGCCTGCACCAGCGCGCCGGCAGCCGTAACGTGATCGACCTGCATGGCCGCCTGGACCTGGTGCGCTGCATGGGCTGCGAGCGCCGCAGTGGCCGCGAGGACTTCCAGCAGCGCCTGCTGGACGCCAACCCCGGCTGGGATGCGCTGGAGGCCGGCGTCGCGCCTGATGGCGACGCCGACCTGGAGACCGATTTCTCCAGCTTCGTGGTACCCGGGTGCCCGCACTGCGGCGGGGTGTTGAAGCCGGACGTGGTATTTTTCGGCGAAAACGTGCCCCGCGAGCGGGTGGAGGCGGTGCACGAGCACCTGCAGCAGGCCGATGCGGTGCTGGTGGTGGGCTCGTCGCTGATGGTCTATTCCGGCTTCCGCTTCGTGCAGGCGGCGGCGAAGGCAGGGTTGCCGGTGGCGGCGCTGAACCGCGGCCGCACCCGTGCCGACGACCTGCTGCAGTTCAAGGATGAACGCGATTGTGCTGAGGCGCTGGCGTCGGTTATCGAACCATCGGCTGGGTAGAGTCGACTGTCAGTCGACTCTACAGGCCACCCGCCGCCGCGAAACAGCGATCCATCCAGATGGTTGATCCCGGAGCCGTGCGGCGGTGGAATACGCATCCCCTACGTCGTCCATCACTGTCTTGAGCCAGTTGTTTTCGCCGATCTCGTTCGGCCCCCTGACCCTGTCCAACCGCATCGTCGTCGCGCCGATGTGCCAGTACTCCGCCGAAGACGGCCGCGCCAGCGACTGGCATGCCATGCACCTGGGCAACCTGGCGCAATCCGGCGCCGGCCTGCTGATCCTGGAAGCCACCGCGGTCGAGCCGCGTGGCCGCATCAGCTGGGCCGACCTGGGCCTTTGGGATGACGGCACCGAGGCCGCGTTGGCACAGGTACTGGCCAGCGTCCGCCGCTGGTCGCCGATGCCGCTGGGCATCCAGCTCGGCCATGCCGGTCGCAAGGCCTCGGTGAACCGCCCTTGGGACGGCGGTGGCCAGCTGCCGGCCGACGATGCGCGTGGCTGGGCCACCGTGGCGCCGTCGCCGCTGCCGTTCCACGCCGCCGATCCGGCACCGCAGGAACTGGACGAGGCCGGCATCGCCGAGGTCATCGCCGCCTTCGCCGCCAGTGCGGTGCGTGCCGAGCGCCTCGGCTTCGAGCTGATCGAGCTGCATGCCGCCCACGGCTACCTGCTGCACCAGTTCCTGTCGCCGCTGAGCAACCGTCGCACTGATGGCTACGGTGGCTCATTGCCGAACCGCCTGCGCCTGCTGGTGGAAGTGTTCGACGCCGTGCGTGCGGCGGTATCGGACAAGGTCGCCGTGGGCGTGCGCATCTCCGCCAGCGACTGGGTCGATGGCGGCTGGGATCTGGTGCAGAGCGAAGCGCTGGCCCAGGTGCTGGACGCGCGCGGCTGCAATTTCCTGCACGTCTCCAGCGGTGGCCTGGACGAACGCCAGAAGATCACCGTCGGTCCGGGCTACCAGGTGCCGTTCGCGGCAGCGATCAAGGCCAAGGTGCGCATGCCGGTCATCGCCGTGGGCATGATCACCGAGCCCGAGCAGGCCGAATCGATCCTGCGCCATCGCCACGCCGATGCCGTGGCCCTGGCGCGCGGCATCCTCTACGACCCGCGCTGGCCGTGGCATGCCGCTGCCGCATTGCGCGACAGCGTGGAACCTGCGCCACAGTACCTGCGCTGCGAGCCGCGCGATGCGCGCGGCGTGTTCAAGACGCGCTGAGGCTCACACCCGCCAGGCCGGCGCGATGCCGGCCTGAAGGTGTTCGAACAGCGCGCGGATCTTGGCGGTGAAATCGCGGCGGTCGCTGACGCAGAAGTAGACCTCCATCGGTTCCGGGCGCCACGCGGTGTCGGCGCCGAACACCGCCTGCAGGCGGCCCTCGCGCAGGTACGGCTCGGCCACGAATGCGGCCAGCCGGGTGATGCCGGCACCGGCCGCCGCCAGCGTCGCCAGCGCATCGATGTCATCGCAGACCATGCTCGGTGGCAGCGCGGCGTCCACGCGCTGGCCGTCCTTCAGCAGGCCCCAGCGCAATGGCCGGCCATCGGTGGGGAAGCGGTGCAGCAACCCGCGATGACCGCCCAGATCGGAAGGCTGCTGCGGGGTGCCGTGCGCCTTCAGGTAGGCCGGCGAGGCACAGAACACGAACGGAACACGCGCCAGCTGCCGCGCGACCACCCCATCCTCCAGCTGCGCCCCGATGCGGATGCTGGCATCCACCGCTTCCGGGCCATGTTGCACGGCGCGGTCGGTCAGGCGCAGCTCCAGCTGCAGTTGCGGGTAGCGCTGCTGCAGTGAAGGCAGCAACGGTGCCAGCACGTGGCGACCGAACGCGCTGCTGCTGGCGATGCGCAGCGGCCCGGCCGGTTCGATGTCACCGGCGGTGACCATCGCCTGCGCGCGCGCCAGGTCGGCTTCGATGTGGCGCACCTGCGCCAGGTACAGCGCGCCGGCCTCGCTGAGGGCCAGCTGCCGCGTACTCCGGTTCAGCAACCGTACGCCCAGATGGGCCTCCAGCCGGTTGATGTTCTGGCCGACCGCGGTGGCGCTGATGCCAAGGATGCGGGCCGCGGCGGCAATGCTGCCGGTCTCTGCGGTGCGGGTGAAGCTGCGGATCAGTTGCAACAGGTTCATGACCGACCAGCTTGCCACGGGAAGGTCCAAGTATCGCTTGGTACTGAACCAAGCAGGTCGGTTGCACCCGTGATCATCCGGCCGCTGGGCAGGGCGCTGCCCTACACTGTGGCGATGCGCCCCGATTCCATTCTTACCCTGTCCTGCCCCGACCGCACCGGCATCGTCTACCGCGTGTCCGGCCTGCTGTTCGACCACGGCTGCAACATCCTCGACGCCCAGCAGTTCGGTGATGAGGAGAGTGGCCGCTTCTTCCTGCGCGTGCACTTCGACCGCGATGCCGGCCTGCCGCTGGAGACCGTGCACGCCGCCATGGCCACGCTTGCCGAAGGCTTCGGCATGGACTGGCAGCTGCACGATGGCCGACGCCGCGCGCGGCTGCTGGTGCTGGTCAGCAAACAGGGGCATTGCCTCAACGACCTGCTGTTCCGCGCCCACAGCGGCCAGCTGAAGGTGGACATCGCAGCAGTGGCGTCCAACCACGCCGACTTTGCGCCGCTGGCGGCGTCCTACCAGGTGCCGTTCCACCACCTGCCGGTGACCGCCGATACACGCGCGGTGCAGGAGCAGCAGATCATCGACCTGGTCGAGCGCGAGCGCATCGACCTGGTGGTGCTGGCGCGCTACATGCAGATCCTGTCACCCACGCTGTGCCGCGCGCTGGCCGGCCGTGCGATCAACATCCACCACAGCTTCCTGCCCAGCTTCAAGGGCGCGCAGCCGTACCACCAGGCACACGCGCGTGGGGTCAAGATCATCGGCGCCACCGCGCACTACGTCACCGAGGACTTGGACGAAGGCCCGATCATCGAACAGGACGTGGCCCGCGTGGACCATGCGATGGCACCGCGCGAACTGGTGCGGCTGGGCAGCGATACCGAATCGCTGGTGCTGGCGCGCGCGGTTCGCCGCCATGTGGAGCACCGCATCCTGCTCAACGGGCATCGCACGGTGGTATTCCGGTAATCGCCCATCCCGCGTCCGCCGGGCATGGCCCGGCGCTACCACGGGTGCTATCCGGTAGTGCCGGCCGCTGGCCGGCAACTGCAGAGGTCCCGAGGTTGCCGGCCAGCGGCCGGCACTACCGAATCCTGATTTCATCCAATGAAAAGCCCCCGGTTCGGCCGTCCCGCGATCTATAGGGGGGCGTAGTTAGGGGGCTGGATGAATCGATTGTGTTGTTGTGGGCAGGAGCGCGCAAGCGGCATAGGCGACGTGCGCGGTAGCGCCGCGCCGGGCCATGCCCGGCGGTCACGCCTCAGACGATCGCGATCCCCGCCTTGCCCAGCGCCTCGCGCACCATCACGTCGTTGGCTTCGGTCACCGGCTTGGTCAACTCCCACAGGAACTTCACCCGGAAGCCGGACTTCACCGCGTCCTGCGCGCTCCACAGCACGCAGTAGTCACGGGCCAGGCCGCATACGTGCACTTCGCGGATGCGGCGTTCATGCAGCCAGCCGGCCAGGCCGGTGGCCGGGCGCTCGCCCTCGGGGCCGTGGTTCTCGCGGAAGGCGCTGTACGAATCCACCTGTTGGCGCGTGCCCTTGCGCAGGATCAGGTCGGCCACGGTCCAGTCCACGCCCGGGTGCAGGGCGGCACCGGCGCTGCCCTGCACGCAGTGGTCCGGCCACAGGGTCTGCGGCTGCGCGTGCAGCAGGATGGTCTCGAACGGGCGTTGGCCGGGGTGCTGGCTGGCGAACGAGGCATGGTCGGCCGGGTGCCAGTCCTGTGTTGCCACCACGGTGCGGTAGCGGCGCTGCGCCAGCAGATCGGCAATGGGTGCCACCAGCGCATCGCCCTGGTCGCAGGCCAGGGCGCCACCGGGCATGAAGTCCGGCTGCAGGTCGATCACCAGCAGGGCGACATCGGCGGGCAGGGCGGTCATGGCAGTTCCGGTACAACAGAAGGGGCGACCAGCGTGGCCGCCCCATGCCTGCACGTCAATCGTCCTGCGGCGTCCCAGCGTCCTGCCCGTAGTACAACAGGCCGATCTTGATCCGCTCGCGGCCATTCTCGCGGCGATGGCGGTTGGCATCGCGCAGCGAGTACACGCAGCCGCAGTATTCCTGCTGGTAGAACTGCTCGCGCTTGCTGATCTCGATCATGCGGCTGGCACCGCCGCCCTTGCGCCAGTTGTAGTCCCAGTACTGCAGGCCTTCATAGCGCGAGGCGGCGCGGATGCCGCAGTCGTTGATCTGCGCCATGTTCTTCCAGCGCGAGATGCCCAGCGAAGAACTGATGGTGTCGTAGCCGTGCTCGTGCGCGTACAGCGCAGTGCGCTCGAAGCGCATGTCGAAGCACATCGTGCAGCGGATGCCGCGTTCGGGCTCGTTTTCCATGCCGCGTGCACGGCTGAACCAGTTGTCGGTGTCGTAGTCGCAGTCGATGAAAGGAATGCCGTGCTGCTCGGCGAAGCGGATGTTCTCCTGCTTGCGCAGCTCGTACTCTTTCACCGGGTGGATGTTGGGGTTGTAGAAGAAGATCGCGTAGTCGATCCCGGAGGCGGTGATCGCCTCCATCACTTCGCCGGAACAGGGCGCGCAGCACGAATGCAGCAGCAGGCGCTTGCCGTCGGCGGGCAGGGTCAGGGTGGGGCGTTGGAGCTCGGTCATCGTCAGGTACCGCATGGACCGCCGGCAACGGCGGTGGCCCATGCATCAGCGCGTGGGTGAACGGGTCTGGCCGGATACCGTGAACAGGACGCGCGCGGCCACACCGCCTGCACGCGCAGGACGACGACGGCCCCGGCAACCTCCCCGCGGAGATTCCAGGTCGAGTCAGGGGACGGTCGTGTCCCCCGGCCGGGGCCGGTATTCGGGCTGATGGACTCGGGCCGCAGCCCACCTACTACCTGCCGCTTCCCAGGCGCGAGCCCAGTGCTGTTGGCAGGATTCGTTTCCATTCACCGCTGCGGGGCAGCTCCGGAATGGACGCGCGAGGCGCCTTCACCGGATTCCCGTTTAAATCCCTCCCCGCGCCGCAGCGATGGGAGGGATACCTTCGGCGTGTGCAAGGTGGACCTGTTGGTGGCGCCGGTCAAGAGCGCAGGGGGCAGAGCCCGCTGCGCTGCAACGGGATCCAACCCCGGTCGGGATGCACCTTCCCGGTCGGGATGCACCTTCAATGCCCCACGGCCGCCCGCGTGCGGATGTCGTCCAGCCGCTGGTCGTGCAGCAGGCGGCCGTTCTCCCACACGGTCACCATTGCGTCCTCGAAGCCGTCCGGCAGGGTGTCGTCGCCATTGGCCGGCAGTGGCACCGTATGCAGGCTGCCATCGTCCAGGCGGCGCAGCAGGCGCATGCGGCCACGCTTGCTGGCCTTGCCGGCGTCGGTGACCGGATCCTTGTAGACGTCGATCCACTCACCCTCGACCCGCGCCGCCGAGCACTTCAGCGCGAACTTCTGCGTATCGCGGTCCAGCCGCTGCAGCAGTGCACCGCCCATGCCGAAGGCCACGTTGTCGACGGCGTAGCCGTCGTCGGTGATGCGCTGCAGGATCGCGCGGATGGTGTCCGGATTGATGCCATCGCCCTGGATCACCCGCACGTGGTTGAGCACGCGATAGCCCTTGCCGTTGAGGCTGTGGCCGAAGGCTTCATCCAGCCGGCGCAGGCTTTCGGCCACCACCTCCACCGGGTCACCCGAGTCGGGACGGATGACCAGGGTGGCGCCCGACGCGATCACGTCATCGCGCAGGGTGGTGCCCCAGTGTTCGCTGATCGCGCGGTAGATGTCATAGCTGTCCGACACCACCGCCACGATCGAACCGGGCTTGCCGAACTGGCGCAGCATGTTGCGATAGGCGTCCACCTCGCGTTCGCGGCCCCAACTGGTGATGGTGCTGTGCTCGGCGGCCGGAATCGAATAGCCGGCCATCGGCGCGTGATAGTGCGCGCGTGCCAGGCACAGCGCCGACACGGTATCGGTGCCGAGGAAGTTGACCAGGTGCGCGGCACCGCCCAACGCGGCCGATTCCAGGCTCGATACACCGCGCGCGCCGAAGTCGTGCAGCTTGAACGGCAGCTGCCCCTGCGGGTCGTCGCTGGTCTGCTGCAGGAACGCGGCGATGGTCTGCCGTGCGTGCCAGCTGATGGTGGCCACGGTGACCGGATACCACACGCGCAGCAGCAGCGTTTCCAGATACGACGGCACCCAGAACGCAGCCGGATCGGTCGACTCGATGGTCATCAGTGCCTGGTGGGTGGGCACCACGCTGCCCTCGGGAACGGCGCGGATGCGCACCGGCAGGTGGCCGCCAAGCCGGTCGACGATATCGCGCCAGCCGGCCTCGTTGAACGGTTCGCCATGGGCGGCGAATACCGCAGCAGCGTCGTCGATGTCGGCGTGGGTGACCGGTCGTGCCAGCGCGTCCTTGAGGATCGCCTGCAGGCCGAAGAACACCGTGCGATCGTGCAGGCCGCCACGTGATTCGACGTAGAAGAACGTGGCATCGGTACCCGGCGGGTACTGCAGCCAATGGCTGACCTTGTAGCTGTCGGTGTTGAGGAGAAGATTATCGAGGTAGTGCATGACGGAAGCTCCTTCGCGTCGAGTGACACCAGCGGTCTGTCCGCCAGTGGGGAGGCCGGGCCTGTCAGCCGCGGCCGAGGAAATACTCCAGGATGTGCAGGTGGTCTTCGAACAGCTGCGGGCCCATGTCCAGGGCTTCACTCACCGGTATCCAGCGCGCCTTGTCGGCGTCATCGCCGCCGCGCACCGGCGGCAGGTCACCGGCCGGAAACTCGAAGTGGAAGCCGTGGGTGATGGTGCGGCCGCGCTGGCTGCGGTCGGGGTGGTCGAAGACCTGCTGGCCCTTCAGCGAACCCTTCAGCACCGGCAGTGGAATCTTCAGCCGGGTTTCCTCGCGCAGTTCGCGCAGGCAGCTGTCGAGCAGGCTCTGTTCCTGGCCGACGAAGCCGCCGGGCAGCGCCCACAGCCCCTTGCCGGGTTCCGAGCGGCGACGCACCAGCAGCACGTGTCCTGAATGCACCACCACCGCATCGGTGGTGACGAAGGTGGGCGCGTAGGGCGCATCCTTCCAGGCGGCCTTGTACTGTTCGATGAAGCGGTACTCGGCCACCAGTTGGCCATACGCAGGCGCGCTTTTGCGGAACGCTTCGAGCATGTCGTACACCGGCGCCGGCACATTGCCACGCAGCATCAGCAGCGCGCCGTGGAAGTCGACGTCGCCGGCTTCGAACAGGTAGCGCCGCAGCTCGGTGGCCGACAGGGTGGCGGTATGCTGCACGTCCACCAGCGGCCACTGCGGGAACTCGCGCAGGTAGTAGCTGGACGCGTCCTTGTCCATGCCGATCAGGCCCACCTTCGCATCGGCGGCGGCGCCGTCGTTGCGCAGGGCTTCAGCCACCTGGCGCTGCACGTTGGCGATCCACTGCGCTTCGTTGTACAGGTGGTCACGCAGCGGGCGGATCAGCAGACGGTCGGTGTGGCCATCGAGGGCGGCCTGGATCATCACGGCGCGTTCGGCCACGGTCCAGGGATTGCGCAGGCTGCGGGGGGTATCGGCAGAGCCGACCAGGAAGATCAGCTTGCGGGCCCGGCTCAGGGCCAGGCGGGCAACGGCGGCGTGGCCGTTGTGGAAGGGCTCGAATCGCCCGATGAAGACGAGATAGTCGAATTCCATGAGAATCCCTCATGTCGTTGTGGCAGCCGCGGGTCTGTCCCTTGGCTTGCTGCAGATGCTACGCCGATGGCGGGGCGGGTCAAGCCTGCAGCCGTGCTTTCTGCTGAACGGCGCATTGCGTGCGCGGACTGCGCCGTTGTTCTCAGGCCCTGAGAAGCCCCTGCGCCATACTGGCACCCACGCGGCGGACGGCATGCTCGGGGGCAAGACAGTGGCGGACAAGTACTGCGATCTGGTCATGAAAGGCGGCATCACCAGCGGCATCGTGTACCCCAATGCGGTACTGGCGCTGGCGCGCGAGTATCGCTTCAAGAGCATCGGCGGCACTTCGGCCGGCGCCATCGCCGCCGCCGTGGCGGCTGCGGCGGCCTGCGGTGATCGTCGCCAGCAGGCCGGCGAGCACCTGCCCGGCGATGCAGGCTATGGCGGGTTGTCGGCGGTGTCGGCGCAGCTGTCGCGGCGCGGCTTCATCTACAGCCTGTTCCAGCCCGCACGCGGCGCACGCGCGGCCTATCGCCTGCTGGTGGTGCTGACCGGCAATGCCAGCCTGCCGCACAAGCTGCTGTGCCTGGCCGTTGCCGTGTTCGAGATCGCGCCGCTGGAAGTGCTGGTGTCGCTGGCGCTGCTGCTCGGCCTGGGCTGGTGGGGCGGTGGTTGGAGCGGGGTGGCGGCCACGCTGCTGCCGTCTCTGCTGTGCGCGTACGGTGCGGGTGTGGCCGGTGCCGCGCTTCGTGTGGCACGCGTGGCGCGACGCAATCTGCTGGGCCTGTGCAGCGGCCTCGGCCGCGATGCACGCACGCCGGCACTGACCGAGTGGCTGCACGAATGCCTGCAGCAGTTGTCCGGCAAGCCGCTGGATGCACCGCTCACCTTCGCCGACCTGCACGATGCGCCGCGCTATGCCGGCGAGCCGGACAGCCCGCATGCGATCAGCCTGCAGATGATCACCACCTGCGTGTCGCACAACGAGCCGCGCACGCTGCCGCTGGGCGGCGCGCAGTTCTGGTTCCTGCGCGAGGAATTCGAGCAGCTGTTCCCGGCCAGCGTGGTGCAGTGGCTGGTGACGCAGGCCGGCCCGCCGCTGGAGGTGGAAGGGCGGCAGTACTACCACCTGCCGCCGGGCCCGAAGCTGCCGGTACTGGTGGCCACGCGCATGAGCCTGAGCTTCCCGCTGCTGATCAGCGCGGTGCCGCTGCATGAACCCTCACGCCGCGAACGACGCTGCGAGCCGACCGCGCCGGCGGCCGACCCCGAGCACAACGTGGCCGACAGCATGGAAGGGCTGACCAGCGCCGGGCAGGCTTGCGGCCCGGTGATCACCGCCTTCCGCATCTGCTGGTTCTCCGATGGTGGCATCAGCAGCAATTTCCCGATCCATCTGTTCGATGCCGCGTTGCCGCGCTGGCCGACCTTCGCCATCAATCTGGTCTACCCGCAGCACGCTGAAGAGGTGAACCACGGCAGCAGTGGCCGCCAGTCGCTGGAGCACGCGGTGTTCCTGCCCACCGAGAACCGACACGGCTGGCAGCGCACCTACCAGTCGATCGCCACACCGCTGGCGGCCGCCGAGCTGGGCCGCTTCCTGTTCGCGGTGGTGGCGACCATGCAGAACTGGCGCGATCTGCTGCAGGCGCGCGCGCCGGGCTACCGCGACCGCATCGTGCACGTCAGCCTGCAGGGCGACGAAGGCGGCATGAACCTGGACATGCCGCAGGAGGTGCTGACCCGCATCGCCGACAAGGGCAGCCTGGCCGGTGCGCGCTTCTGTTCGTTCTCGTTCGAGAACCACTACTGGATCCGCTGGCGCAACCTGGCCTCGGCCTACCAGCGCTACACGCTGGAAGTGGCGCGTACCGACGACCCGGCGCAGCAGGTGCTGGCCTACCGCGCGGCCTATTCGATGGTCGCCCGGGGTGAACCGGCACCGCCGTCGTACAAGCTGGGCTCGGACGACAAGCGTCGCGGCTCGCAGCAGCTGTGGGCGCAGATGGTCGAGCAGGGCCGCACCTGGGAAGACCTTGGCCCGGACCTGACCGACGGCGCACCACGCCCGCTGCCGCAGATGAAGGTGACGCCGATCTACTGACCGGGTAGCAGATCCACGCCATGCGTGGATGGAACCCCGTTGAAGTCGAGCATTTCGAACATTCATCGAAGAGCATCCACGCGTGGCGTGGATCAAGCGTGTCGACCAAGGTCGACACCTACCCACAGCAGCAAAGGATGCCGTTTTGACAGCTCGCGGAGATCTGTCGAAGGCGGGGTGGGTCCGGTGGCGGGGGTGTCCGCGGCATGGATGCCGCGGCCAAGCCCCCAAGGACGGGTCTACGGCGTCCCCCGCCACCGGACCCACCCCGCCATCCCACGGAAAGCCCGCTGTTGCTTTTGCTGTTGCCTTGGATTGAAGCAGGTGCAGGGCGCAGCCCTGCCGAACCAACCCTACCGCCCCGGCAACTGCGCGAACGCGCGCTGCATGCAGTCCTCGCGCGGGCACACCCGGCAACCCGGCCCGATCGACACCGAGTTCCCCGGGCTCTGTACATCCAGCCCCAGCGAATACACCAGGCGTTCGGCATGCTGCAGGTCGCAGCCCAACGCCACCGCGAACGTCTTGCGTGGCTGGCCATGGCCCACCGGCCCGCTGCTGACCTGCCGCGCCAGCCAGAAATGACGGCGGCCATCGGGCATGCGCGCGGTCTGGGTGAGGATGCGCCCGGGCTGGTTGAACGCCTCGTAGACGATCCACAGCGGGCACGACCCTCCCACCTGCGAGAAGTGGAAATCGGTGGCCGAATGGCGTTTGGACACGTTGCCGGCACGGTCCACGCGGATGAAGAAGAACGGCAGCCCGGGCGCACTGCGCCGTGCCAGCGTGCTCAGCCGATGGCAGACCGCTTCGAAGCCCACGCCGAACTGGTGCGCCAGCAGCTCGATGTCGTAACTGCTGGTCTCGGCCGCACGCAGGAAACGCATGTACGGCATCACCAACGCACCGGCGAAGTAATTCGACAAGCCAATCCGCGCCTGCGCGATGCGTGCCTCATCGCTGAAGCCAGCGCGCGCCACTACCGCATCGATCTGCGGCAGGTAGCCGTGAAGGGCCAGCTCGGCCGCCATCTGGAACGCCTGCTGGCCGGGCTCCAGGTAATCGGGCAGCCACAGCCGCCGCGCATCGGCATCGTATTGCCGTTTCTCGCGCCCGGCCTGCAGTGCGGCCACTTCCACCAGCACGCCATGGCGGTCGGCCAGCAGCTGGCGCAGCCGCGGTGCCACATGCCCGGGCGACAGCCCCCATTCGGCGAACAGCTGCTCGGCCAGCTCGTCCAGTTCGGGGATGTGGTTGTGCATGCGGTTGAAGAACTCGCGCACCTGGTCACCGGCGGGCAGGGTGCTGCCGGCACCGGGCTCGCCCAGCTGGAACTCCAGCGCGGCGGCATGCTCGCGCAGCGCCAGGTGGCGGCGGTGCAGGTCCAGCAGTGCGCGGCTGACCTGCGGCAGGTTGCCGGCCAGGGCGCGCAGCTCGGTCGCGCTCACTTCGGCCAAGCCGAGGTCGCGCAGGGTCTCGCCCAGGGCTTCCTGCAGGGCAGCGGGCTCATCTTCGTCGAACAGTGAGGAAACATCGCCCAATACCTCGCCCAGCTTCTTCTGCACGGCCGGGGTGAGTGGGCGTTTGTTGCGCTCGATCTGGTTCAGGTAACTGGCCGACAGGCCCAAGGCGCGGGCCAGGTCCACCTGGCTGTAGCCGCGTTGCTCGCGCAGCCGTAGCAAGCGCAGGCCAAGCTGCCGCTGGGTGGCTGAATAATTCACAGAATTAACATGAATCGTCTGGCGTGTTGGCCAGATTAAGCGGATTCAGCCCGGAAATCGAGACGGGTGATGTGAATAATGCCAAGCATCTTTCGCACCCCGTGGGATTGTCGTCATGACTGTTGCAGCGCCCCGTATCCGCATGCTGATCGATGGCCAGTTCGTTGAATCGGCCACCTCCCACTGGCAGGACGTGATCAATCCGGCTACCCAGGACGTGCTGGCCAAAGTGCCGTTCGCCACCACCGGCGAAGTGGACGCCGCCGTCGCCGCTGCCAAGGAAGCCTTCAAGACCTGGCGCAAGACCCCGATCGGTACCCGCGCGCGCATCTTCCTGAAGTACCAGCAGCTGATCCGCGAGAACATGAGCGAGCTGGCCCACATCCTCACCGCCGAACAGGGCAAGACCCTGCCGGACGCCGAAGGCGATGTGTTCCGTGGCCTGGAAGTGGTCGAGCACGCCGCCGCCATCGGCAACCTGCAGCTGGGCGAGCTGGCCAACAACGTGGCCAATGGCGTGGACACCTACACGATCATGCAGCCGCTGGGCGTGTGCGCTGGCATCACCCCGTTCAACTTCCCGGCGATGATCCCGCTGTGGATGTTCCCGATGGCGATTGCAACGGGCAACACCTTCATCCTCAAGCCGTCCGAGCAGGACCCGATGGTCACCATGCGCCTGGTCGAGCTTGCCTTGGAAGCCGGCATTCCGAAGGGCGTGCTGAACGTCGTCCACGGCGGCGAGGAAGTGGTCAACGCGATCTGCGACCACCCGGACATCAAGGCCGTGTCGTTCGTCGGCTCCACCCGCGTCGGTACCCACGTCTACAACCGCGCCTCGCTGGCCGGCAAGCGCGTGCAGTGCATGATGGGCGCCAAGAACCACGCCGTGGTGCTGCCGGACGCCAACAAGGAACAGACCCTCAACGCGATGGTCGGTGCCGCCTTCGGTGCCGCGGGCCAGCGCTGCATGGCCGCCTCCACCCTGGTGCTGGTCGGTGAGGCGCGCAACTGGGTGCAGGACCTGGTCGAAAAGGCCAAGACGTTGAAGGTCAGCGCCGGCACCGTGTCCGGCACCGACGTCGGCCCGGTCATTTCCTGCAGCGCCCGTGAGCGCGTGGAAGGCCTGATCGCCTCGGGCGTGGAGCAGGGCGCCAAGCTGGTACTCGACGGCCGCAAGCCGCAGGTCGATGGTTTCGAGAAGGGCAACTTCGTCGGCCCGACCATCTTTGCCGGTGTCACCACCGACATGCGCATCTACCAGGAAGAAATCTTCGGGCCGGTACTGGTCATCCTCGAAGCGGAAACGTTGGAAGACGCCATCGCGATGGTCAACAGCAACCCGAACGGCAACGGCACCGCACTGTTCACCCAGTCCGGCGCGGCCGCGCGCAAGTTCCAGGAAGACATCGACGTCGGCCAGGTCGGCATCAACGTGCCGATCCCGGTGCCGGTGCCGCTGTTCTCGTTCACCGGTTCGCGCGCCTCCAAGCTGGGTGACCTCGGCCCGTACGGCAAGCAGGTGGTGCTGTTCTACACCCAGACCAAGACGGTCACCGCGCGCTGGTTCGATGACGAGACGCTGAGCCACGGCGTCAACACCACGATCAGCCTGAAGTAACGGCAGGAGCAGCCATGAGCCACTCGATGACGACGGAACTGGAAGAAGCGCAGCAGGCGTACCGCGAGGCGGCGCGCGACTTCGCACAGGCCGAACTGGCGCCGCACGCCGCGCGATGGGATGCGGAGGGCATCTTTCCGCGCGAGGCGATCGCCAAGGCCGGTGAACTGGGCTTCTGCGGCCTGTACATGGACCCGGAAGTGGGCGGCAGCGGCCTGAGCCGACTGGACGCCGCCGTCGTCATCGAGGAGCTCGCCAACGTCGATCCGTCGACCGCGGCGTACATCAGCATCCACAACATGGCCTCGTGGATGGTGTCCAAGTGGGGCCAGCCGGCCCTGCGCGATGCGTGGGGCGCCGATCTGTCCTCGGGCAGCAAGCTGGCCTCGTACTGCCTGACCGAACCGGGTGCGGGTTCCGATGCGGCGTCGCTGAAGACCACCGCCGTGCGCGATGGCGACTTCTATGTGCTGAACGGCTCCAAGGCCTTCATTTCCGGCGCCGGTGCCACCGAGCTGCTGGTGGTGATGGCGCGCACCGGTGGCCCCGGTGCCGGGGGTGTCAGCGCGATTGCGGTGCCGTCGGACCTGCCGGGCATCAGCTTCGGCCGCAAGGAAGAGAAGATGGGCTGGAACAGCCAGCCCACCCGTGGCATCACCTTCGAAAACGTCCGCGTGCCGGTCAGCCACCTTCTGGGAGAGGAAGGCGGCGGATTCAAGCTGGCGATGAAGGGTCTGGACGGCGGCCGCATCAACATCGCCGCCTGCTCGCTGGGTGCCGCGCAGGGTGCGCTGGATGCCGCACGCCGCTACATGGGCGAGCGCCGCCAGTTCGGCAAGGCGCTGGCCGAGTTCCAGGCGCTGCAGTTCAAGCTGGCCGACATGGTCACCCAGCTGGTCGCCGCCCGGCAGATGGTGCACACCGCCGCGCGCAAGCTCGATGCCGGTGCCAGCGACGCCAACGTGTGGTGCGCGATGGCCAAGCGCTTCGCCACCGATGCCGGCTTCAACGTCTGCAACGAAGCGCTGCAGATCCACGGTGGCTACGGCTACATCCGCGAATACCCGATCGAGCGCCTGCTGCGTGACTGCCGCGTGCACCAGATCCTGGAAGGCACCAACGAGATCATGCGGGTGATCGTTGCCCGTCACCTGCTCAACACCGAAGAGGAACTGCGATGAAGGATTGGCGTACCCAGGAGCACGTGGGCCTGAAGGTGGAGGTGGATGGCCACACCGCCGTGGTCACCCTGAACAACCCGCCGGCGCACACCTGGACCGTGCACAGCCTGTCGGCGCTGCGCGACCTGGTGGGCGCGCTCAACGCAGACCGCGACATCTACGCGCTGGTGATCACCGGTGACGGCGAGAAGTTCTTCTCCGCCGGTGCGGACCTCAACCAGTTCGCCTCCGGCGACAAGGCCGCTGCACGCGAGGCCGCGCGCCGCTTCGGTGAAGCCTTCGAAGCGCTGTCCGGTTTCCGTGGCGTGTCGATCGCCGCGATCAACGGCTACGCCATGGGCGGTGGCCTGGAATGCGCGCTGGCCTGCGACCTGCGCATCATCGAAGACCACGCCCAGGTCGCGCTGCCGGAGGCCACCGTCGGCCTGCTGCCGTGTGCTGGCGGCACCCAGAACCTGCCGCGCCTGGTCGGCGAGGGCTGGGCCAAGCGCATGATCCTGCTGGGCGAGCGCATCAATGCCGAGACCGCACTGCGCATTGGCCTGGCCGAAGAAAAGGTCGGCAAGGGCGAAGCCAAGGCACTGGCCCTGGAATGGGCGAAGAAGGCCGGCAAGCAGAGCCCGACCAGCATCGCCGCCTGCAAGACCCTGGTGCAGTCCACCCGCACCGGCACCCACGCCTCGGCGCTGGTGGCCGAGCGTGAAGCCTTCGTCGACCTGTTCGACACCGCCGACCAGGTCGAGGGCGTGACCGCCTTCCTGGAAAAGCGCACCGCGCAGTGGAAGAACGCATGAGCACCGACACCGTTGCCGACGACGCACCGGTGCTGTTCGAGGAGCGCGTGGCCGGCAACGGCGCGCGCATCGGCATCGCCACGCTCAACGCGCCGCGCACGCTCAATGGTTTCTCGCTGCCGATGGCGCACCTGCTGCTGAAGCAGCTGAAGGCCTGGGCCGATGACGACGGCATCGCCATGGTGGTGCTGCAGGGCGCCGGTGAGAAGGCGTTCTGCGCCGGCGGCGACCTGCACAGCCTGTACAAGAGCATGGTCGCCTTCCGCGAGGCCGGCTGCAGCGACATCCGCGAGAACGACTACGCCGCCGAGTTCTTCGACGTCGAATACCGCGTCGATCATCTCATCCACACCTACGCCAAGCCGATCCTGTGCTGGGGCCATGGCATCGTGATGGGTGGCGGCATCGGCCTGATGTCCGGCGCCAGCCACCGCGTGGTCAGCGAGCGTTCCAAGCTGGCCTTCCCGGAAATCACCGTCGGCCTGTTCCCCGATGTCGGTGGCAGCTGGCTGCTGCCGCGCGTACCGGGCAAGGGCGGCCTGTTCCTGGCGCTGACCGGCGCACTGCTCAACCCGGGCGATGCCATCTACGCCGGCCTGGCCGACGTGCACGTGGCCGAAGAGCGCCGCAGTGCAGTGTTCGATGCGCTGCTGCAGGTGGCCTGGTCCAGTGATTCCGCACACAACCACGAACGCCTGACCCATCTGCTGCAGTCGCATGCCAGCGATGCCGCCACCGGCCCGCTGCTGGCCAATGCCGCGCAGGTCGAGGCGCTGTGCGAGGGCGATGACCTGCCCGCGATCATCAACCGCATCAGCAAGCTGCAGACCGACGATGCCTGGCTGCAGGCGGCACAGAAGACCCTGGCTGCCGGCGCACCGGGTTCGGCACGGTTGGCGTACGAACTGCAGCGCCGCAGTGCCGGCCAGGACCTGGCCGCGATCTATCGCCTGGAGTACATCGTCGCCCTGCACTGCGCCGCCCACGGTGATTTCGCCGAAGGCATCCGCGCGCTGCTGATCGACAAGGACCGCAATCCGCAGTGGAACCCGGCCACCCTGGCCGAGGCCACCGGCGCGTGGGCCGACACCTTCTTCGCTTCCCCCTGGGCCGATGCCGCGCATCCGCTGGCCGACCTGGGTACTCCCCTTGTTGAAAGGAGCCTAGCATGAGCCGCATTGCATTCATCGGGTTGGGCAACATGGGTGGCCCGATGGCCGCCAATCTGGTCAAGAACGGCCACAGCGTGCGCGTGTTCGATCTGGTCCCGGCCGCGGTGCAGGCCGCCGTCGATGCCGGCGCCAGCGCTGCTTCGTCGGCACGCGACACCCTGGCCGATGCCGAAGTGGTGATCTCGATGCTGCCGGCCAGCCGCCATGTCGAAGGCGTGTACCTGGGCGACGACGGCATCCTTGCCGCGATTCCGGCCGGTGCGCTGGTCATCGACTGCAGCACGATCGCCCCGGCCAGCGCCCGCAAGGTCTCCGAAGCCGCTGCCGCGCGTGGCCTGCAGATGATCGACGCACCGGTGTCCGGCGGTACCGCCGGTGCCCAGGCCGGCACCCTGACCTTCATCGTCGGTGGCGAAGAGGACGCGCTGGAACGCGCGCGCCCGGTGCTGCAGGCGATGGGCAAGAACATCTTCCATGTCGGCGCCAGCGGCGCCGGCCAGGTCGCCAAGCTGTGCAACAACATGGCGCTGGGCGTGATCATGGCGGTGACCGGTGAAGCCATCGCGCTGGGCGTGGCGCACGGCCTGGACCCGAAGGTGCTGTCGCAGATGATGGCGGTCAGCACCGGCCGCAGCTGGGCCACTGAAGTGTGCAACCCGTGGCCGGGCGTGCTGGAAAACGCGCCGGCCTCGCGCGGCTACAGCGGCGGTTTCGGCAGCGATCTGATGCTGAAGGACATGGGCCTGGCGGTGGAAGCGGCGATGAGTGTCGGTGCCTCGATTCCGCTGGGCGAAGTGGCCCGCAACCTGTACTCGATGAACCACCAGGCCGGCCGCGGCAAGCTGGATTTCTCCAGCGTCGTGCAGCTCATCACGAGCGAGAAGTGACCTGGTAGTGCCGGCCGCTGGCCGGCAACCTCATGCCCCCCTGTGGGACAACGAAGGTGGGATGGGCGGATGTTCGGTTTCGACCGGCATCCGCCCATTTTTTTGCTCTTTACGTTGGTAGTGCCGGCCGCTGGCCGGCAGCACCCCATCAGGCAACGATCAGCGTCACGTCGATGTTGCCGCGGGTGGCATTCGAGTACGGGCACACGATGTGCGCCTTCTGCACCAGCTCTTCCAGCTGCTCGCGCGGCACGCCCGGAGCGCTGATGGTCAGCTCGGCTTCGATGCCGAAGCCGGTCGGGATCTGGCCGATGCCGACCTTGCCAGTGACGGTGGTGTCGGCCGGCAGCGCGACCTTGGCCTGGCCGGCCACGAACTTCAGCGCGCCCAGGAAGCAGGCCGAGTAGCCGGCGGCGAACAGCTGTTCCGGGTTGGTGCCCGGGCCACCGGCGCCGCCCAGCTCGCGCGGGGTCGACAGCTGGATGTCCAGCACGTTGTCGGAGGAGACGGAACGGCCTTCACGGCCGCCGGTGGAGGTGGCCTGGGCGGTGTACAGAACCTTTTCGATGGACATCGGGATGCTCCTGGTCGGTGGGTGGGTGGTGCGTTGGAGCGTACTTTGCCCGGTTTCCGCGTACGTTGGGTTGCAGGGCGTACGAAAAACTTGATCGATCGTCCTGGTGGCCTAGATCGTCCACTCGCGGTCGGTGGTGAACATGATGGTCAACCAGCGGTCCGGCGAGGCCTCGCCCAGCGCGTCGCCGATCTCGTCGCGCAGCTGGTCCCATTCCACCAGCGGCCGCGGCGGGTCGTTTTCCGGCACCACGAAGAACAGCTCGATCTGCTCGCCTCGCCCCACCTGCGCCACGTAGCTGCGGTGCTCGACGAAGCCATGCTTGGCCACGATCGCGCGTGCCACGGCATCCACGTGCGCCTGCAGCTCCGGCGGGGTGACCAGCAGGATGCCGGCCAGCGCCCGGCGCACGGTGCCGAGCGGGGCGATCATCACCAGCACGCAGACGAAGGCGAGGATGGCCGGGTCGATGTACGGCCCGACCCAGGCCCACGAGGTGCCCTGCACCAGCACGCCGCCGAGGAAGGCCAGCAGGTAGCAGGCTGACATGCTGGCCGCGATCACCCAGTTTTTCGCATCCAGTGCGATGAACTCCGAGCCGATGCGGCGGTTGGCGCGCAGGATGAACCAGGCCAGCGCGCCTTCGCCGACGATGGACAGCCCGGCGAAGGCGATGGCCGGGCCCAGTGCGATGTGGCGGCCACCGGACATCAGTGCATCCACCGCATTGACCAGGGCATACAGTGCCGCACCGATCATCAGCGTGCCGCTGACCCCCAGCACGATCGGTTCCAGGTGCCAGAAGCCCATGGTGAAGCGTTGGTTGAGCCTCGACTGCAACGCGTCGGTCTGGGTGGACAGCGCGATCAGGCGTGCCACCAGCAGCGACAGCCAGGTCATGACCACGTCGATCAGGCCGTAGATGCCGTCGAAGATGATCAGCGAGGAATTGGCCAGCAGGCCGAATACCACTGCGGCGGCGGCCAGCAGCAGCGAGGCGGCGATCGACAGGCGCAGCACGCCCTGTTCGGTGGCGGGGTCGAAGAACTGCGGGCGGTGGGTGGCCATGGCCCGATTGTAGAGCGGCGGCATGCTTCGCTGCCTTCCGCTGTCCGGCATCGTCGCAGAACGTCGAGGACATCGCCGAGACGCCCAGCGAGCGTGACCGCGGATTCGTCGCCCAGGGCATGGCCAACATGGTCATCGAACTCCTCGGCCGCATGCTGGATATGCAGCGCTACGATGCCGGTGACACGCAGGTCTACCGCGTGCGTGGGCAGGTGTTCTTTGCCTCGGCCGGCCCTCTGGGTGCGGTGTTCGATTACCCGCACGTGACGCCGAAGGTACAGATTGATCTGCGCGACGCCCACCTGTGAGACCTGACCGCCTGAGGCGGCAGTGTTTCAAGAAGCAGACCGCCTATGGATGGCGGGTACTGACCACTTAGGGAAAGCTCCGGACGGACTTATCTGTCGTCAAAGCGTCGACGCGATCAAACCGGATCGGCTACACCTCGAGGCCGACTCCCTCGAAGCGTGGGCACGCTCCGAGGCGCAAGACCTCGCATTTGCGACAATCCTCGACGCACCTCAACCAATGCCCCCGTCGGCCTCAAGCCGACGAGGGGTGAGCAAGGTAATGGCACTCGCAGGCCCGTGGGCCCGCTCTCTTACGCCATCATGGCCCGCGGGCCGTGCTGCTGGGTCTGCTGGTCGATCTTCTGCTGCTCGCGCTGCTGATCGCTCACCTGCAACGCCCGCTCGCTGTTCTCCTGCACGCTCTGGCGCATCGCGTCAGCGGTCGATACCGGCGCGGTATTGCGGTTCAACGCGCTTTCGTCATGCAGCGCATTGGCCTGCACCGCGCGCGCCATCGAGCCATCCTGGTTCAGCTCAACGCGATCAACCCGGTACAGGCCGGCACGTGCAGCTTCCACGGTAAGCGCAGCGGCCAGCTTCTCGCTGTGCTCGCCGGAGGGCAGGCCACGCGCTTCCTCGGCGAACTTCACCTGCACCAGGGTCTCGGTGTACAGCCAGTTCTGCGGGCTGCGCGGGTCGGACATCGGGTACACCGTCTCGCGCGCAGGCTCGGCCGCGGCCTGCTGCTCCTGGGTGTTGCCCTGTGCCTGCGCACGCTGCTGCACTTCATTGGCCAGCGCCTGGCGGGTTTCCGCATCGGCAATGCCGGTCGCAGGCAGGCCATGCTGCTGCTGGAACGCGTTGATCGCATGGCGGCTGCCACCGCCCAGATAGCCGTCGCTGCCGATGGCCTGACCCTTGGCGTCGGTCAGCCCCAGCGCGGCCAGGTTGCCCTGGAGTTCGCGCGCGTCGCGGTCGATCGCGGCCAGCGTGGCTGGCCCGGCCTTGCCGTCCACCGGGTCCAGATTGTGTGCGCGCTGGAAGTCTTCCACCGCCTTGCGGGTGGTGGCATCGAAGCGCCGGTCCGGATTCAGCGTCTGCTGGCCGCCATCACTGGCATAGCCCAGCGTGACCAGATTGCTCTCCAGCTTCAGCACGTCACGGCCGCTGGACCCTTCCTTCAACGTCTGCGAACCGGCCTGCTGGCGCGGTGCGCCGATCTGGTCCAGCGCCACCATGATGTCCGCATCGTTGTGCTCACCGGCGGGCGAGTAGTCGCGGCTGCTGACCTTGGCATGGGCGCGGTCCATTGCGTCCTTGTTGTTGGCGTAGGCATTTTCGTAGCGCACGGCGATGTCGCCGGCCTTGGGCGCGTCGAAGTACTGGTAGGTCTCGCGGATCTGCCCGGCCTTCGCGCGCAGCGCCTCGTAGTCACCGCCTTCTTCCAGCACCTTCTGCAGCTTGGGCAGCTGGCTGGGCAACTGGTTGGCGGTCTTGGCGATCAGGCTGATCGCTTCGAAGCGGTTTTCCTCGGCGATGCCGCTGCCGTGTGCGTCCACCATCGCCATGCCGATCCGGGTGGCGTTGCGCACCTGCGGGTAGTCGATGTTCGCGTGGATCCACTGCTTGCCCTCGGCCGAACCGGCCCAGGCGTTGATGCTGTCGCGCGTGTTGGTATCGATGAACTGGATCGAGCTGCGCCCGCTCAGGCCATTGCCGTGGCTGAGCAGGTCGCGGCGCAGGTCGGCGTGGTCCTGGGTGAACGGCAGGTTGTGCGCCTTGGCATAGCTGCTGGCCTGATCGATCACGGCGTCGACATAGGTCGTCTCGCCCGCCTTCAGTGCGTGGCCGTCGATGGCGCCCAGCGCCCACTCGCCGCGCTGGCCGAAGTCGACCTGGATCGCGCCCAGGCTGTAACCGCTGTTCTGCGCGACTTTGTTCACTGTGCCCCAGTGCGGTTCGGTCACGCCCTGGGTGATGCCGGCGATGGCCAGATGGTAGGAGGCGGGACCCCCTTCGGTACCACGGCCGACGGCGAAATACACGGCGCCGGAGGTGGCATCGAGATCATGGGTATCGATGTTGGTTGGCATGTCTTACATCCTTGTGCAGTCAGAGGGTTTGCCCCTCAAGGGTCAGTCCAGCAGCTGCAGATACTTCTGCAGCTGGTCGGCACGCGCGCTCAGGCGCATCACATCGTTCAGCTCGCCCTGCAGGTTGCCGGGCTGCGAATCGTCGTACAGCGCGGTATCCAGTTCGCTATCGCGGCTGCGCGACTGCAGCCACGCGCGCTGGGCATTCACCAGCTTGGTCTTCTTTGCGCCACTCAGCTTTGCCTGCAGCTGGCGGTAGGCCTGGTTCAGGCGCTGGTCCTGGCGTGCGCTTTCCGAGGTCAGGCAGGCGGCCTGCTCGATCGCACCCTGTGCCTTGTCACGGCAGGTGGTGAAGGCCGGGCTCAGCCCGGTGGCCGCCGGTGCTGCGGTTGCCGTGCCGATGGCCAGTACGGCGACCGCCAGCGCGGTGGCGAGGGTCCTGCTCAAACGCTTGTGCTGCATCATCTGCTCCACACGTCCAATCCATTGCGAGCGACGGACTATAGCGGCGTCAATATTTCGTCGTCGTCAACGAATCGCGACAACTGTGACCGGTTGCCCGTCATTGTGGGGTGGCGCCGCCCGGCCTGCGGACGGCCCTCGGGCCCGGGCGCCCCAGCGCTATCCGGGCGCCAGCCGCCGCCATTCAGCCGAGCGGTGTAAACTATTGATCTCACTGACAATGCCAGTCTCCACGATCAACACCCCGATGACGTCCGCCACCGCCCGTTACGCTGATTCCCTGCGCCTGTCCGTTGCCCCGATGATGGACTGGACCGACCGCCATTGCCGCGTGTTCCATCGCGTGCTGGCGCCGGGTGCACGCCTGTACACGGAGATGGTGCACGCCAACGCGGTCATCCACGGTGACCGCGAGCGCTTGCTCGGCTTCGACCGCAGCGAACAGCCGCTGGCGCTGCAGCTGGGCGGCAGCGATCCGGCCCTGCTGGCGCAGGCTGCGCGCATTGCCGCCGAGTGGGGATACGACGAGGTCAACCTCAACTGCGGCTGCCCGTCCGACCGCGTGCAGGCCGGGCGTTTCGGCGCCTGCCTGATGCGCGAGCCGGTACTGGTGGCCGAGTGCGTGGCGGCCATGGTCGATGCGGCCGACATCCCGGTAACGGTGAAGTGCCGCCTGGGCGTGGACGAGGACAACGACTACGACGTGTTTGCCAGCTTCGTCGACCGCCAGGTCGCCGCTGGTGCGGCGATGGTGGTGGTGCATGCGCGCAACGCGTGGCTGAAGGGCCTGTCACCGAAGGAGAACCGCGAGGTTCCGCCGCTGAAGTACGACTGGGCCTACCGCCTGAAGCAGGAACGCCCAGCACTGCCGGTGGTGATCAACGGTGGCCTGGCCAGCATCGAGGCGGTACAGGCGCAGGCCGCGCACGTCGATGGCGTGATGCTGGGCCGGGCGGCCTATCACGACCCCTATCTGCTGCATCAGCTGGAGGCGCTGCACACCGGCGCCCCGCTACAGGCACGTGGTGACCTGCTGCGCGCGATGCGCCCCTACATCGAGGCGCGGCTGGGCGAAGGCCTGGCGCTGAAGCACATCACCCGCCACCTGCTCGGCCTGTTCCATGGCCAGCCCGGTGGTCGCGCCTTCCGCCAGGTGCTGAGCGAGGGCGCACACCGCCCGGGCGCCGGCTGGAGCCTGATCGAACAGGCCTTGGCGGTCACCGAACGCGAAGCTGATCGCGCCGCGGCGTGACGTCGGTCACGGTCCTGACTTGACAAGGGGCGGCGATTCGTCCCGAATGTTCACCTAGATGAACGACGCGAGCGCAGGGCCGGAAAAGTTCAGACCGGATTCACTGCCCCAAACCAAGAATTTGCAAAGGATTTGTAAAGCGCCGGGTCCCGAACCCGGCTCCCGGATTTACGACTTTTGAACGAATCGCCGTGCTCGGCTAGGATCGCATCGATGTCTTCCGCTCCCTTCCATCGCCGCATTGCCCTGGCCACCTGCGTGGTGCTGGCGGCTGCGCCGCTGTCTTCGGCGCTGGCGCAACAGCCGCCGCGCGGCGATCAGGGGCGCGCGGAGATGATGGAGCGGGGCGAGCGCGGTGGCCGTGGCGACGAGCGCTCGCTGTCCGATGCCGTGCGCCGCGTGCAGCGCACCACCGGCGGCCACATCCTCGGCGCCGAGCGCGTGCCGTTCGATGGGCGTGACATCAACCGGGTGAAGTACATGGACGACCGGGGCCGGGTCCGCTACATGGACGACCCCGCACCGTCGCGTTCACAGCCGCGCACGCCGCGGTCGGATATGTCATCACTACGCGGCGATAACCCCTGAACAGGGATAGTTGTCGCTATCAACCCGTACCCCACAGGCCTCCGGGCCACACCCAGGACACTAGGGAGAGTTCATGCGTATCCTTCTGGTCGAAGACGAAGCCCCGCTGCGTGAGACCCTGGCAGCCCGGCTCAAGCGCGAAGGCTTTGCCGTCGATGCTGCGCAGGACGGCGAGGAAGGCCTCTACATGGGGCGCGAAGTTCCGTTCGATGTCGGCATCATCGACCTCGGCCTGCCCAAGATGTCGGGCATGGAGCTGATCAAGGCCCTGCGTGACGAAGGCAAGAAGTTCCCGGTGCTGATCCTGACCGCGCGTTCGAGCTGGCAGGACAAGGTCGAAGGCCTGAAGCAGGGCGCCGACGACTACCTGGTCAAGCCGTTCCACGTTGAAGAGCTGCTGGCCCGCGTCAACGCGCTGCTGCGCCGCGCCGCCGGCTGGAGCAAGCCGACCCTGGAATGCGGCCCGGTCGCCCTGGACCTGGCTGCGCAGACCGTCAGCGTGGCCGGCAGCAATGTCGACCTGACCAGCTACGAATACAAGGTGCTGGAGTACCTGATGATGCACGCCGGTGAACTGGTCTCCAAGGCCGACCTCACCGAGCACATCTACCAGCAGGACTTCGACCGCGACTCGAACGTGCTGGAAGTGTTCATCGGCCGCCTGCGCAAGAAGCTGGACCCGGATGGCGAACTGAAGCCGATCGAGACCGTGCGCGGCCGCGGCTACCGTTTCGCGATTCCGCGCAACGAGGGCTGAGCCGGCTCAGCCTGGCGAGACCATGATGTCCGGCCGTCTGTGGTTCTTCCGACGCTGGCGGCCGCGCTCCCTGCAGGCGCGCCAGATGCTTGCCGCGTCCGTGGGCCTGGTCGCGTTCCTGGCCCTGGCCGGTTACGCACTCGACGCCGCCTTCGCCGATACGGCGAAGGCGAACCTGCGTGAGCGCCTGAAGAACTACGCCACCGCGTACGCGGCCGGCATCGACTTCACCCGCGACCGCTCGCTGTACATCCGCGAGCAGCCGCCGGATTCGCGCTTCGACGTGCCGGGCAGTGGCCTGTACCTGCAGGTGGTGATGCCGCACGGCAAGGGCAATTCGATGTCCGCCGAAGGCCCGATGCTGCCCACCGTCGGCGGCGGCCTGCTGGCGCCACGCCAGGAAGTGTTCGAAGGCCCGCTGCCGATGATCCAGATCGACGGCAGCCAGGGCTCGGTGTACCGCTATGGCCTGGGCCTGGTGTGGGACGCCGACGCCGACCCGGCCACCGAATTCCCGTACACCATCTATGTGATGGAAGACTCGCGCGCGTTGGGCGCGCAGCTGCGCGTGTTCCGTGGCCGTGTCTGGTTCTACCTGGGCGGCATCGGCCTGATCCTGCTGCTGCTGCAGACCGTCATCCTGCAGTGGAGCCTGCGTCCGCTGCGTCGGGTGATCACCGAGCTGACCAAGGTGCAGCGCGGCGAGACCGAGCGCATGAGCGAGCGCCACCCGCGCGAGCTGGAACCGCTGACCGACAGCATCAACGCCTTCATCGAAAGCGAGCGCGAGAACCTCGAGCGCCAGCGCAACACCCTGGCCGACCTGGCACACAGCCTGAAGACGCCCATTGCGGTGCTGCGCACGCAGATGGACAGCGGCGCGGGCGATGGCGCGCTGCGAGAAGAGCTGGACGTGCAGCTGCAGCGCATGAACAACTTGGTTTCGTACCAGCTGGCACGTGCTGCGTCGTCGGGCCACAAGCTGTTCTCCGCGCCGCTTCCGATCGAGTCCAACGCCGAGGAAATCGTGCGTGGCCTGGAGAAGGTCTACGCCTCCAAGGGCGTGCTGTGCGAGTTCGACATCGATCCGGCCGCGCGCTTCCACGGCGAACCGGGCGACCTGCAGGAACTGCTCGGCAACCTGCTGGAAAACGCCTTCAAGTGGGCCAACCGCCGCGTGCTGCTGACCGCGCAGCCGCTGCCGGCACCGAACGCGCGCCGCGCAGGCCTGCTGCTGGCGGTGGACGACGATGGCCCGGGTATCGCCCCGGACGACATCGGCAAGGTGCTGCAGCGTGGCGTGCGTGGCGACGAGCGCGTGCAGGGCCACGGCATCGGTCTGTCGATCGTGCAGGACCTGATCAAGGATTACCGCGGCGAACTGGCCGTCGGCCGTTCCAGCGAACTGGGCGGCGCCCGTTTCGAAGTGCGTTTGCCGCCAGGGCCGTAAACCTTCGCAATCGGTAGTGCCGGCCGCTGGCCGGCACCCTCATGATCTAGTGCCGGCCGCTGGCCGGCATCCTCATGATCTTCGGTGGCATTGCCAGGTTGCCGGCCAGCGGCCGGCACTACCGTGTTTCGATCTTTGGCGGCTCGCCATAGAACCGCCGCAGCCGCGCGTTCCCGTCCGCCGGGCGTCGCCTGACGCAACAGCGTGTGGTATTCCGGTAGTGCCGGCCGCTGGCCCGCATCCTCATGATCTTCGGTGGCATTGCCAGGTTGCCGGCCAGCGGCCGGCACTACCGTGTTTCGATCTTCGGCGGCTCGCCGTAGAACCGCCGCAGCCGCGCGTTCCCGTCCGCCGGGCGTCGCCTGACGCAACAGCGCGTGGTATTCCGGTAGTGCCGGCCGCTGGCCGGCATCCTCATGATCTTCGGTGGCATTGCTAGGTTGCCGGCCAGCGGCC
>NZ_JACIUW010000018.1:0-83847 GCF_014145825.1 Stenotrophomonas sp. I18B00994
GCCGCCCTTGTCCCTGGGCACCGGCACGTCGATGCCGGCCTTCATCATCTTCTGGCCGGCAACCTCTGGGCTGCCCTACACAGAGCGATGCCGGCCAGCGGCCGGCACTACCCCTTTCAGCGCCACGACCATTGCAGGCCGACGTTGGCTCGCCGTCCCGGTCCCGGCTCGTAGAAGCGACCATTGCCGTCATTGACGATCACCGAGCCGATGTAGGCCTGGTCCAGCACGTTCTCCAGTCGGGCGAAGGCGCGCAGCTCGCCGCCCGGCAGCGTCCATCGACGGCCGGCTTCCAGGTGCAGCAGGGCGTAGCCCGGCGCGCGCTCGGTGGCCACGTCATTGACCACGGTATCGCTGCTGGCCATTGCCTCCAGCGCCCACTGCCAATCGGCAGGGCTCCACTGCAGCCGGGCGAAGGCCTGCTGGCGCGGCACGCCGGGCAGACGGCTGCCTGCAGCGACCAGGGTGTTCGAGGTCAGGTACGGCGAGCGCACCTGCGCCTGCAGCCAGGTCCACGCCAGCTGCAGTTCCAGTTGCTCGGCCAGCGGCTGTCGGTACTGCAGCTCCAGCCCCTGGCGGCGAGTGCGGCCAATGTCGCGGTAGGTGCTGCGTCCGCCGATATTGCTGGCAACGGCCAGCTCATCGTCGGTATCTGCACGGAACAGGCTGATATCGATTTGGTTGCCATCCTGTGCATGCCACTTGCTGCCAACCTCGATGGAGCGGCTGCGCGCGGCGGCCAGATCCAGTGCCAGCCCGGCTTGGCCGTCGGCGCGATAGCCCAGTTCGTTGAAGGTGGGGGTCTCGAAACCACGCCCCACGGCCGCGTGCAGCCGCCACTGCGGGCTGGCCTCGAAGCTGACGCCTGCCACCGGCGTGATCGCCTGGTAGCGGCGGTGGCCACTGTCGTCGGGGTTGGCGCCGACGATGTAGCGGTCATTCGATTCGAATCGCACGGCGCTGTGGCGCAGCCCGGCCAGCAGCGACCAACGCGGGCTCCATTGCCACCAGGCCTGGGCGAACTGATCCACGTTCTGCACGACGTCGATCTGGTCACGACGCAGCCGCCCACGCACGCCCAGGGCGCTGCCGATGAAGTTCTCGAAGCCGGTGCGGTGCTGGCGCTGGCGGTTGGCGCTGAGCCCGGCTACCAGGTCCAGCGGTCGCCCGGCCAGATCACCGTGCCAGCCCCAGCGCGCGTCCAGCCCGCCATAGCCGCCCTGCAGATCGATCACGCCGCCGGCATGCAGCGGGCTGTTGGTCTGGGGGGCCGGCGGAATCGGCAGGTACTGGCGTACCGCGCGCTGGCCGGCATAGCCCATCAATTGCCAGCGCTGCGCTCCCGTTTCACGGGTCCAGCGCAGGCCGGCCTGCTGCTGGCGCACGGTTTTGCGGGTGTTGTACTGGTGCGCGACTGCCGTGGCCTGGCGCGGATCAGCCGCCACCTGGGCACGGGTCAAGCCCAGCGGATCCTGCGCATCGGGGGCGTCAAGCGCATTGAGCAGCAGCTCCAACCGCCCACCGCCCAGCTCTCCACCGATGCGTGCGTTGAGCGATTCACGGCGCGCGCGGCTATGGTCCCGCCAGCCATCGGTGCGGAAGTGATTGGCGGCGATGTTGTAGTCCAGCACTTGACCGGCACCCTTCAGCTGCGCACCGACACTGAGCGTGTTGTCGGCGCCGGCATTCACGCGCAACCGCCACGGGTCAGCGGCCTGGCCCTGCGCGCTCCAGACCTGCAGCACGCCGCCGGAGGAATTGCCGTACAACGCCGAGAACGGCCCGCGCAGCACCTCGATGCGCTCGGCGCCCAACAGGCTGGCATGCGACAGCTGACCCTGGCCGTCAGGCATGGTCGCCGGCACCCCGTCGATCAGCACCCGCACCCCGCGCACGCCAAAGGTCGAGCGTGCGCCGAAGCCACGAATCGACAGCTGCGTGTCCTGGGCGAAGTTCTGCCGGTCACGTGCCAGCAGTCCGGGGACTCCGGCCAAGGCCTCAGACAGCTGCGCGCCGGTGCCCGCGCGGCTGGCGTCGATCCAGACCGTGTCCTGGCTGGCCGGCAGCGCGAACGGATCGATGCCCGGCACCCGGGCGGCCTGTACCTGCACCGCAGGCAGGGCGGTGGGCGCAGGCTCGGCCACGGCCGTCCAGGGCGACAGCAGCAGGGCGGACAGCGGCAGGCAACGGCGTCGTGCGGCGGGATTCATGATTCAGGTTGATGGATCGGGCGGCAACGCACGCCATGGTACGGGGCCGCGGATGACGATGGCGGCGGCCAGCCCCGGCAGGCTTTGTTACGATGGGCTGTTTCCGGCCGAAAAGCCGCGGACCGCGTAGCGCACTTCCTCCCCCTTTCCGTCTACCGAACGAGTACCGCCGTGTCCTTCTTTGCAAACGTGGAACTGGTCCCAGGCGACCCGATCCTGGGCCTGACCGAGGCGTACAACGCCGACAGCCGCCCGACCAAGGTCAACCTGGGTGTGGGCATCTACTACGACGAGAGCGGCCGCATTCCGCTGCTGCGCGCCGTCAAGCAGATCGAGCAGCAGCTCGCCGCCGAGGCCAAACCGCGCGGCTACCTGCCGATCGATGGCCTGCCGGCGTACACGCAGGCCACGCGTGAGCTGGTGTTCGGCAAGGACTCGCCGCTGCTGGCCGCCGGCCGCGTCACTACCGCACAGACCGTCGGCGGCAGCGGTGCGCTGCGCGTCGGCGCCGACGTGCTGAAGAAGCTGCTGCCGCACGCCACCGTTGCGCTGAGCAACCCGAGCTGGGAAAACCACCGTGCGGTGTTCAGCGCCGCCGGTTTCGACGTGCTGGATTACACCTACTTCGACCCGGCCACCCATGGCGTCGATTTCGACGGCATGCTGGCCGACCTGGGCAAGCTGGACGCCGGCACCGTGGTGCTGCTGCATGCCTGCTGCCACAACCCCACCGGTGCCGACCTCACGGTCACCCAGTGGAAGCAGGTCGCGCAGCTGCTGAAGGACAAGCAGCTGTTCCCCTTCATCGACATGGCCTACCAGGGCTTCGACAAGGGCATCGAGCAGGACGGCGCCGCCGTGCGCATCATCGCCGAAGCCGGCATCGACAGCTTCATCGTCGCCAACTCGTACTCCAAGTCGTTCTCGCTGTACGGCGAACGCGTGGGTGCGCTGTCGATGGTGGCACCGACCGCCGCTGACGCCAAGGCGGTGCAGTCGCAGGTCAAGCGCGTGATCCGCACCATCTACTCCAGCCCGTCCACCCACGGTGCCGCGCTGGTGGCCGGCGTGCTGACCAATCCGGAACTGCGTGCGATGTGGGAGCAGGAGCTGACCGAGATGCGCGAGCGCATCCACGCCCTGCGCCAGGGGCTGGTCGAGAAGCTGGCCGCTGCCGGTGCACCGCAGTTCGGTTTCATCAACGAGCAGGCCGGCATGTTCTCCTACTCCGGCCTGAGCCGCGAGCAGGTCGAGCGCTTGCGCGACGAGTTCGGCATCTACGCCGTCGGCACCGGCCGCATCTGCGTGGCCGCGCTGAACCAGAACAACCTGGAATACGTCGCCGAGGCCGTGGCCACCGTCGCCAAGGGCTGAAACAACGCTCCAGTAGCTTGAAGACAAAGGCGCCGAAAGGCGCCTTTGTTTTTTGCTCTTGCTCTTGCTCTTGCCTTTGCCCTCCCCACCGCGCTCGCGGCGAACCCTGAAGCGCGTGGGAGGGGGAGGCGCTGCAGGACCGTTGGCGCCATGGGCCCGAGGCATGCCTCGGGCGGGTTGGGCAGGACGCCCAACCCCGGTCTTGCCGTGTGCGCAGGACTGCGCACACGAGCAAGGCGCCATCGAGCTACATGGACGTACTTGCAGCGTGTCCTGCATCGCCTCCCCCTCCCACGAGCCTCGACAAAAGGAATGCGCCACGAGCGCAAACGCATATGGAAACGATTACGCCTTCCCGCGCTCACGCACGCCCCCGCCATACGGGCGACAATAAGCGTTTTCCCGCTGCCGAGACCTGCCCGCTCATGTCCCGTACTTCGTTGACCCGCTTCCTGATCCAGGAACAGCACGCCGGCCGCATCAACGCCGACCTGCGCCAGCTGATCGCGGTCGTCGCCCGCGCCTGCACCAGCATCTCCATCGCCGTCAGCAAGGGCGCCCTCGGTGGCGTGCTGGGCGATGCCGGTACCGGTAACGTGCAGGGCGAGGCGCAGAAGAAGCTGGACGTCATCAGCAACGAGATCCTGCTTGAAGCGAACGCCTGGGGTGGCCACCTCGCCGCGTGCGCCTCGGAGGAAATGGACCACAGCCAGCCGGTGCCGGACATCTACCCGCGCGGTGATTTCCTGCTGCTGTTCGATCCCCTCGACGGCAGCTCCAACATCGACGTCAACGTCTCCGTCGGCACTATCTTCTCGGTGCTGCGCTGCCCGACCAACGTGGAACTGCCAGGCGACGACGCCTTCCTGCAGCCGGGCAGCAAGCAGATCGCCGCCGGTTACTGCATCTACGGGCCCAGCACCCAGCTGGTGCTGACCGTCGGCCATGGCACCCACGCCTTCACCCTGGACCGCGAGAAGGGCGAGTTCGTGCTGACCACCGAGAACATGCAGATTCCGGCGGCTACCCAGGAGTTCGCGATCAACATGTCCAACCAGCGCCACTGGGAAGCGCCGATGCAGGCCTATGTCGGTGATCTGCTGGCGGGCAAGGAAGGCACGCGCGGCAAGAACTTCAACATGCGCTGGATCGCCAGCATGGTCGCCGACGTGCACCGCATCCTGACCCGCGGCGGCATCTTCATCTACCCGTGGGACAAGAAGGATCCGTCCAAGGCCGGCAAGCTGCGCCTGATGTACGAGGCCAACCCGATGGGCCTGCTGGTCGAACAGGCCGGCGGCGCCGCCTGGACCGGCCGCGAGCGCATCCTCGACATCCAGCCCGACCAGCTGCACCAGCGCGTGCCGGTGTTCCTGGGTTCGCGCGAGGAAGTGGCCGAAGCCGTGCGCTACCACCACGCGCACGACGACGCGCAGGGCTGATTGGCGGTTGCCTGACCACGGTCATGGCAGATCGATGACCATGACCGTGGGGTGACACCGAGGGCGGCAAGCGGCACCATCAAGCCGTTGCCGCCTAAGGAATGCACGCATGCACGAGCAGGGCCCGGTCGATTTCATCGAGGTCATCCACAACGCGGTCCCCAGCGAGGTCTGCGCGGCGATCGTTGAGCGCATGCGGGCGGCGCGTGGCCTGCAGCCCGGTGCCGTGGGCAGTGGCGTGTTCCCGGAACTCAAGCACAGCAAGGATCTGCGCATCAGCGGCCTTGATGGCTGGCAGGATGTGGACCATCAGCTGCAGCACGCGGTGTTCAACGGCCTGCTGACTTATCTACGCCGTTATCCACAGGCGTTGATCGCGCCGCTGATGTTGCAGATCCAGGACAGCAAGGGCCAACCGCGACGCCTGTCTGCCGAGGACTTCCCTGACATGCCGCAGCAGCAGCTGGCCGACCTGGCCCGCACCTGCCTGCGCCCGGGCGCCATCAACCTGCAGTGGTATGCGGCGGGCGAGGGCGGTTATCCGTACTGGCACTGCGAGCTGTACCCCAAGGATGCGCAGGCCGAGACCCTGCACCGGCACGTGTTGTGGACGCTGTACCTCAACGACGAATTCGAAGAGGGCGAAACCGAGTTCCTGTTCCAGGGGCGGAAGATCGCACCACGCACCGGCAGCCTGCTGATTGCTCCGACGGCGTTTACGCATACCCATCGTGGCAACAGGCCGCAGGGTGGGGACAAGTTCATCGCGACGAGTTGGATCCTGTTCCAGAGCGCGCAGAAGTTGTTTGGGGGGTGACGCCGAGCTGCTCGTCGGCCTCGGATGTAGAGTTGAGCCATGCTCGACTGATGGACTCAGAACAACGACCCCTGTGGCGAATCCTTCTTCGGCGGCAACGGCTTCTGGAACCGGCTGCAATCCAGCTTCGGCCAATGGCTGTTCTGCGCATTGAAGCCGAGACGCTTTCGCGCCAGCTTGAAGCGATTGTTCAACAGATCGGCATACACACCCTGGCCCCGCATGCGGGTACCGAACTGGCTGTCGTAGTCCTTGCCGCCACGCAGCTGCTGGATGGTGCTCATCACATGCGCGGCGCGATCAGGATGGTGCGTATCCAGCCAGTCGCGGAACAGTGGCGCCACTTCCAGTGGCAGGCGCAGCAGCACGTAGCCGGCGGTGCTCGCACCTGCGTCGTGCGCGGCCTCCAGCACGGCTTCCAGCTCGCTGTCGTTGATCCACGGAATCACCGGCGCCACCATCACACCCACCGGAATGCCCGCTTCATGCAGGCGCTTCATCGCACGCAGCCGTGCATGCGGCGCCGATGCGCGTGGCTCCAGCTTTGCGGAGAGATGCGGGTCCAGCGAGGTAACCGAGAAATGCACGCTGACCAGGTTCTCCGCCGCCAGCGGTGCGAGCAGATCGATGTCACGCTCGACCAGTGCGTTCTTGGTGATCAGCGAGAACGGATGCTTGGTTTCCAGCATCACTTCGATCAGCTGGCGGGTGAGCTTGAACTTGCGTTCGATCGGCTGGTACGCATCGGTGTTGATGCCCAGCGCGATCGGTTGCGGAACGTAACCCGGCTTCGACAACTCCTTGCGTAGCAGCTGCGGCGCATTGGTCTTGGCGAACAGCTTGGTCTCGAAGTCCAGGCCTGGCGACAGGTTCAGATAGGCGTGCGAGGGGCGCGCGAAGCAGTAGGAGCAGCCATGCTCACAACCGCGGTACGGATTCACCGATTGGCTGAAGCCGACGTCCGGTGAGGTGTTGCGGCTGATGATGCTGCGTGCGGTCTCGGCACGTACTTCAGTGCGCAGGCGTGGGGCGAGGAATTCCTCGCTCTCATCGACCGCCCAGCCGTCGTCCACCGCCTCGCTGACGGTGCTTTCAAAGCGCCCGGCAAGGTGGGACGTGGAACCTCGGCCCTTGATCGCGATACCCATTGCGGCAGGTTACGCCGCAGCCGTCTCAATGGCTGCGACGGCTGCCTGAAGGGTTCAGCGCGGTGCTGCGTCGAGCATGGCTCAACGCTACAGGGGAGCGGTCAGAGCAACGCCAGGTACTCGCGCACGGTGGCATCCAGGCCGTCGTACAGCGCCTCACCGATCAGCGCGTGACCGATCGACACCTCCAGCACGTCCGGCACGTGGGCCAGGAAATCGCGCAGGTTGTCCTGTGACAGGTCGTGCCCGGCGTTGACGCCCAGGCCCACCGCCTGCGCCCGCCGCGCCGCAGTGGCGAACAGTTCCAGCATCGCCGCAGCGTCTCCGGCCGCGTGTGCTTCGGCGTAGGGGCCGGTATACAGCTCGACACGATCTGCACCGACTTCGGCCGCCTGCTCCAGCAGTGGGTTGCCAGCATCGACGAACAGGCTGACCCGGCAGCCCATCGCCTTCAGTTCGGCGATCAGTGGTCGCAGCCGCTCGGCATCCCGCTCGAAGTCGAAGCCATGGTCGGAGGTGATCTGTCCATCGCCATCCGGCACCAGCGTCGCCTGCGCCGGGCGGGTCTGCGCGCACAGCGGCAGCAGGCCTGGGTAGCCCTCGCGCGGCGGCGCGAATGGATTGCCTTCGATGTTGAATTCCACGCCACGCGCGCGGGTCAGCGTGGACAGCGCCAGCACGTCCTCGGCGGTGATATGGCGGCGGTCCGGCCGCGGGTGCACGGTGATGCCATGCGCACCGGCATCCAGGCAGGCCTGGGCGGCGCGCACCACGTCCGGTTCGGCGCCGCCGCGCGAATTGCGCAGGACGGCGATCTTGTTGACGTTGACGCTGAGCTGGGTCATGGAACGGAACTACTTGGAAAGAGGGGACGGATCGTGGTCGTTGGCGTCGGCATTGCGGCGGGCCTGGGCCTGCTCGCGCAGGCGGCGCAGCTCTTCGGCGTCGATAAGGGTGGCAGGGTCCCGCTGAAGGTCGCCGAAGCGGGCTACATAGCGACCGCGCACCCAGGCCAGCAGGAAGGCGAGGGCGGCCAGCAGGCACAGGGTCATCAATGCGGCGCTGGGGGTCTTCAGGGCGAAGGCGAAACAGCCCAGCGCCAGCAGCAGGTACAACCAGTACATAGTCGGGCTCCCCGGATGATCGCCGCAGTGTAGCGCTGCGTCAGAGCAGCGGCGAGGCCAGCCGGGCGAAGGCCTCGGGCAGGCGGTGCAGCCACAGCGAACGGCCGGCCTGGTCGTGCACGCGGATGGCGCGGTCGAACTCTCCCTGCAGCAGCCCGGCCAGAGCGGCGACGCGGTCACGGTCGCTGATCATCATCGACAGCTCGAAGTTCAGGCGGAAGCTGCGGTGGTCGAAGTTGGCGCTGCCAACGATGCAGACATCGTCGTCGGCGATGAAAGCCTTGGTATGCAGCATGCGCGGGCCGTACTCGTAGATCTTCACCCCGGCGTGCAGCAGTTCGTCGAAATAGGAGCGCGCGGCCTGGGTGACAAACCAGGAGTCGCTCATCTTCGGCACCAGCAGGCGCACGTCCAGTCCACCCAGTGCCGCCGAGGTCAGCGCCATCCGCGCCGCTTCGCCCGGCACGAAGTAGGGCGTCACCAGCCACACGCGCTCGTGTGCTTCCTGGATGGCCGCCACGTGCAGGCGGTGGATCGTTTCCCAGCCGGAGTCCGGGCCGGAGACCAGCACCTGGGCGTTGATCGCGCCATCGCCGCGCAGCGGCATGTCGGCCGGCCACAGACGGGCAATGTCCATGCGCGAGGGATCCTGGCCACTGGCATAGAGCCAGTCCTCGGCGAACACCAGCTGCAGGCTGCGCACGACGTGGCCGCGGATGCGCATGTGCAGGTCGCGGTAGGCGTTCGGCTTGCGGCTCTCGTCTTCATCGTCGGTGATATTGATGCCACCGGTGAAGGCCAGCCGGCCATCGACGATCACCAGCTTGCGGTGCGTACGCAGGTTCAACCACGGCCGCTTGAACGGCTTCAGCAGCTGCCGCGGATGGAACCAGACCGCCTCGCCACCGGCATCGATCAGGGGCTGCAGGAAGCGGCTAGGCAGGGCGGAAGAACCCACTGCATCCAGCAGCAGGCGCACCTGCACGCCGGCACGGGCGCGCTCGACCAGGGCGTCGCGCAGGGCGGTGCCGGCATGGTCCGGATTGAAGATGTAGTACTCCAGGTGCACGTGATCGCGAGCCTGCGCCACCGCTTCCAACAGAGCGGCGTAGGTAGCGGCACCATCCACCAGCCAGGTCACTTCGGTCGCGCTGCTCGGCGCCAGGCCCGTGGTGGCCTGCGCGATCTTGGCCAGCTCGGTGCAGTCGGCATCCGGTGGGCAGACATCGCTGTAGTGCTCCATGCCCGAACGTGCGCGTCCGCGGCGCAGCCGTTGCCGCTTCACCTTCTGCGGGCCAAGCAGGTAGTAGATGAACAAGCCGAGGTAGGGCAGCAGCGCCAACGACAGGATCCAGCTCAACGTGGCGACCGGCTCACGCTTCTGCAGCATGATCCAGCCCGCCAGCGCGAACAGATACAGCAGGTAGGCCACCGCCAGGATCGAGCCAAGGTGGGCGATGCCGTCGAGCCAATGACGCAGGGAGTCGAAGAGGGCGAGCATCCGCCGATCATAGCGGTCCAGGCCGGCAGGCATAAAAAAAAACGCCCCTGTCTCCAGGGGCGTCTGCAGTCGCGTCATGACTGTTGTGTTGCGGTGTAGCGATTACTGCTGCACAAAACCGATCTTCTTCATCTGAGCATTCTTCGCGGCGGCCAGAACCTTGGCCATCACGTCGTACTCGGAATCCGGGCTGGCGTCGATGCGCAGTTCCGGCTGGTTGGTCGGGTCACGCTGGACCTCCTGCTCCATCCGCTGCTGCAGCTCGCTGGTATTGATCGGGCTGTTGTTCCACGAGACCTGGTTGCTGGCGTCGATCTTCAGTTCGATCGGCGGCGGCGGTTCGACCAGCTGCGGCGGTGGGTTGAGCACGCGCTGCGGCAGGTCGACGGCGATCGGGTACGTCATGATCGGCGCGGTCACGATGAAGATGATCAGCAGAACCAGCATCACGTCCACGAGGGGCGTGACGTTGATGTCTGCCATGGGGCCCTTGCCACCACCACTACTGAATGCCATGGCTTATTGCCCCTTTTCTTTGGTCGCGACGAAGCCGACGTCCAGCATGCCCTGCTCCTGCGCGACCTTGGTCAGGTCGTTGATGACGCGCATCTTGGTGGTGCGGTCACCACGCAGGTTCAGCGGCGGCTGCGGGGTCTGCTGGGCGGCGGTCGCCAAGCGCGACTCGAGAGTCTGCTTGTTGATTTCTTCGTCGTTCCAGTAGATCGAGCCGTCTTCCTTGACTGCCAGGGTGATCGGTCCGGAACGCTTTTCAGCGTCTTCCGGCTTCTGGATCAGGTTGGCTTCCGGCAGATCCACCTTGACCTTGTGGGACATCAGGGGCGCCGTGATGATGAAGATGATCAGCAGCACCAGCATCACGTCCACGAGGGGCGTAACGTTGATGTCGGCCATGGGGCCGCCGCTGTTACCACTACTGAAAGCCATAACGGGCTCCGTCTAGATCTTGGTGACTACTTACGTTCGTCGCTGGGTGACGCGCGCCGCAATTAGCGGACGCGCGAGCCGGTGGCGAAGAAGTCGTGCAGGTCGTGCGCGAAGGTATCGAACTTGCTGATGGTCGCGCTGTTGATCTTGCTGAAGAAGTTGAAGGCGAACACGGCCGGGATCGCGACGAACAGACCGATCGCGGTCATGATCAGCGCTTCACCCACCGGGCCGGCAACGGCGTCGATCGAAGCGGAGCCGGTGGCACCGATCTTGATCAGGGCGCCGTAGATGCCCCACACGGTACCCAGCAGACCGACGAACGGAGCGGTCGCGCCGACGGTGGCCAGCAGGGTCATGCCCGACTGCAGCTTGTTGCTTTCGCGGGTGACGGCCTGACGCAGGGCGCGGTCGACGAACTCCGAACGGCTCAGGTTCTCACCCACGCCGCCGGTGGCGCCGCCTTCAGCGCGCTGGTGGTGCGCAGCAGCCTGGGCAGCGTCCAGGGCGATCTTCGAGAACGGCTCCGAAGCCGGCTGCTCTTCCATGGCACGGATGGCGTCCTGCGCGTTCGGGGTATCCCAGAACAGGCTGACGACGCGATCAGCAGCGCTCTTCAGGCGGGTCGCACGGAAGATGTTGATGACGGTCCAGTACCAGGACATGGCCGACATGGCGATCAGGGTCAGCAGCACGACCCAGGAAACCGCGAAATCACCCGGCTTGGTGGTCATTTCGTGGATCAGGTGCTCGAAGCCCATCTGCGACAGGGCGTTGGACGGATTGCCCCCGGCAGCAGCGGCGATGAAAATTTCCTGCAGCATGACGCTTACCTTTGTTGTGTGTGGTGATAAAGGGTGTAGCTAAGCTAAACAATCGAACCGGGAGCAGGGGTGGCCAAGCGGCCACCCGGGCGCATCAGTTCAGCGCAAAGTTGACCGGGACGCGAACGCGACCTGCCGTCTTCTTACCGCCAGATTCAGCGGCGTTGAAGCGCCACTTGCGAGCCGCTTCCATCGCGGCACGGTCCAGGTCGCGGTTACGGCTGGACTTTTCCACCGTGACATTGGTGACGTTGCCGCTGGCATCGACATCAATGATCAGGATCACTTCGCCCTGGATACCCGCGCGGAAGGCTGCCGGCGGGTAGCGCGGCGGATTCATGGCCTTCGACGAGATGTCCACGCTGGCCTCGATCGAGGTCGCAGGTGCCGGCGGCGCGGGGGGCGACGGCGGGGTGACGATATCGCTCGGGCGCGGCTCCGGCACGTCCACGACCGGCGCCTGCGGCGGCGGCGGGACCGGCGACGGCTTCGGCGGCGACAGATTCTTCACCGGCGGCGGCGGAGTATCGGTCGGCGGCGGCGGCGGCGGCGGCGGGGGCGGCGGCGGCGGCGCATCGACGATGGTCACCATGACGTTGCGCTCCTTCTCAGCCACGGCCTTGGGAGCCACGGCGGGAATGAGGAGCATCATGAAGGCGGCCAGATGCAGGGCAATTACAAACGCGATGCCGACGATGCGAGGCCAGCTCAGCCCCTTGTCATCGGGTTGTTCGTACCGGTGAACGACTAGTTGTTCCGTCATGCGCCAAGAGCTCAATAGTGGGGCCGGGATGCCGGGGGCGGAATCCCTGATCAGCGGTGCATGACACCGCAGGAACCTCCAAGCTTATACCAATCCTGAGCGCCTGCGCATCAACTGGGCAGGCATTCAGGCGTTATTCCTACTTACTTCAGGTTGATGATTTTCTTGGCATCAGCCTGGTTCTTCACACCCTTCGCCAGCGCCTGCTGGGCGGCCTGCTTGGCCTCCGGGATGCGACCTTCGGCATGCAGGACGCGTGCCAGGTTCAGGTAGGTCTCACCGTCCTTGGACAGCGGGGCAGCCTTCTGCCACGCATCGATCGCCTGCGGCACCTGGTCGGAGTAGTAGTAGGACTGGGCCAGCGCCAGGTAAACCTGGTAGTCCGGCTTCAGGATGCCCTTCTGCAACCCTTCGTTGATGACGGCGATGACGTCCTTTTCCTTTTTGTCGGTGTTGGCATAGATGGAGTACAGCTGCTTGTACTCGCGCTCTTCGGTGAGCTGGCCGCTGCTGCGCAGCTTGTCCATCACCGCGGCCGCCTTGTCCATCTGGTCGGCCTGCATGTACATGCTGGCCAGGTTCAGCTGGGCCTTCTTGTCGTTCGGGTTCTTGGCGGCCAGCGCCTCGGCTTCCTTGACCGCTTCGCCGGACTGGCCGGCTTCGGACAGGGCCGCCATCAGCAGCTGGTTCCAGTTGTCCTTCGGTTCGGCGGAGCCGGCGATGGCCTGCTTCAGCACCGGAATCGCTTCCTGGTAGCGCTCCAGCTGGTACAGCGCCTGGCCCTTGGCGATCAGTTCTTCCGGCTTGGTCGACTTGCTCTCGGCGAAGTACTTGTCGAGGGTTGCCAGGCCTTCGGCTGTCTGGTCTTCCTGCAGCTGCAACTGGCCCAGCATCAGCATCGACTGGAAGTGGCCGTTGTTGTCCAGGCCGTTGAACTGCAGGACCTGCTTCAGGTAGGCGATGGCAGCCGGAGCGTCATCGGTCTGGTAGGCAGCCTGCGAGGCCAGCTGCGCGGCCAGCGACTTGTCGTACTCGTTCGCGGCGCTGTCAGCCAGGATGGCGTCGGCCTGGGTGCGGGTTTCCGGGAACTTTTCCTTGTTGTAGCTGTCGATCATTTTCTGCAGCTTGCTGCCCATCTTGGCCGAAGCCTTGACCGTCGGCTCCTGGCGGGTCGCGTTCGGGTACAGCGCCTCGGCCTTGGCCTGCTTGCCGCCACGGTTGCCGCGCTCGGAGGAACGCGAGGACTGCGCGAAGGCATCGGTGACCACGGCGCCGGTCAGGGCGGTCGCGACGAGGACGGAAAGCACAGCTTTGTGGTTACGGAAAATCATCGTTCACCTCGATCGAACCGCCGGTTAGCGGCAAAGTCGGACTGTCAGAAAAATCTGAGCCGCCAAACGTATCAGAAACAGATGGCGTGAGAAATCGTTTTATGTGCTGCAATACAGCATAGAACTGCGCACTCATCCGCACTTTGGCCGTAGCCCGGCCGCCTGCGCCTGCTGATAGACAGGCGTCAGGCCCGGGGCATCACGTCGCAGTTCCTGGATCCGGTTGGCCGGATCCGGGTGGGTGGACAGCCATTGCGGGCTGCGACCGCCGCTGGCGGCCATCATGTTCTGCCACAGATCGACCGCCTGCGCCGGATTGAATCCGGCCTGGGCCATCAGCCGCTGGCCAATCACGTCAGCCTCGCTTTCCTGCGTCCGCGAGCCCGGTAGCAGGAAGGCAGTCTGCGCGCCCATGCCGCCGAGCTGGTTGACGGTGCTGGCAGCACCTTCGCCGTAGGCTGCGCCAGCCAGCGCGCCGAGCACGGCCAGCCCGGTCTGTGCGCCCATCTGGCGGGTGATCCGCTCTTCGTGGTGGCGGGCGATGACATGGCCGATTTCATGGCCGATCACGGCAGCCAGCTGATCCTGATTCTTGGCCACGGTGAAGATGCCGGTGTTCACGCCGACCTTGCCGCCGGGCAGGGCGAAGGCGTTGGGCTCCTTGTCGACGAATACCGCCGTCTCCCACCGTACGCCACGGTATTGAGCTGGCAGCTGCGCGACCAGGGCGTTGACCACGCACTGCACGTAACCGTTCTGGCGGCCGTCGGTGCTGATCTTTTCCTTCTGCTTGGTTTCGGCGAACGCCTGTGCGCCGAGCTGGTCCAGCTGCGCCTGCGAGACGCCGCCCACCATCTGCCGGCGACCGGTAGGGGAGGTGGTGGTCGCGCAGGCGCTGACCAGGGTAGTGATGACAAGGGCCAGCAGCAGTTGTTTCATGGAAACTCCCCCGTGTTCATATGCGGAGTGTGTAGCGTAGCGGCTTAATCTTTCGTCAAGCGGACGCGGCGTTACGTTGACCCCAGGAACACCATCGCGGCAAGGGCGACCGCATTGTTCAGTGCATGGGCGGTGATCGCCGCCCACAACGTGCCGGTGCGCCGGTAGAGCCAGCAGAACGCGGCCCCCATGCCACCATAGACCAGCCACAGCTGTGCGATTTCGGCCGGGCCATTGGCACTCGTGCCAGGGATCTCATGGATCAGGGCAAATGCGAGGCTGCTCAGTACCACGCCCAACCCTGGCCGCCCGGCCTGCCACAGGCGGCCAAACAGCACGCGGCGGAACAGCAGTTCCTCGTAGGCCGGCGCCAGGACCACCGCGAACAGCACCAGGAACAACGGGAAACGTGCGATCGCGCTCTGCATCAGCGCCAGATTGGTGGGGACCGGCTCGACGCCGACCTGCTTGGCCAGGAAGGCGATGCCGTTGCTGCCGAGCACGATCAGGGTCGCCACCAGCAGGGTCCAGCCCCAGGTGGAGGGGCGGCGCAGCGCCTGGCGCGAGGCGTGGCGCTCGGCGGCGTTGGCCGGCCGTCGCCAGAAGTACAGCAGCAACGCGGCGCCACCGGTGGCGAACAGCGCCATGAGAATCTGCGCAAGCGCGCCGGGCTGGCCCAGTGACGCCGCTACCGAACTGGCGTCGGGTGCGCCAGCGCCAGCCTGCGCGTTCGCGTAACCAACCACCACGCCACGGTACAGACCCCACAGCAGGCCGCTGACCAGGCTCAGGCCGAACAGGGTGACAGCGGCGATGCCCAGGTCGATGAAGAACCCCGCCAACGGCGAAACGGCACGCGGCGCGGCAGAAGCCGGCGGAGAAGCCGGCGGAACCGGGGGCGGAGCGGAAACCGGGGCGGATGCTGACATCAGGTACCTGTGTTCAAGAGTCGAAGGCCGGCGCGCCTCCCCGCGCGCCGGCCGTGTCCCGATTGTGTCAGATATCCAGGTTTGCGACCTTCAGCGCGTTGTCTTCGATGAAATCGCGACGCGGTTCGACGACATCGCCCATCAGGGTGCTGAAGATCTGGTCGGCTGCGACAGCGTCCTCGATACGCACCTGCAGCAGTCGGCGGGTTTCCGGATTCACCGTGGTGTCCCACAGCTGCTCCGGATTCATTTCACCCAGACCCTTGAATCGCTGGATCTGGCGGCCGCGCTTGGCCTCCTCGAGCAGCCAGTTCTGTGCCTTGGCAAAGCTGTCGACTTCGATCGACTTGGCGCCGCGGGAAATGGTCGCGCCTTCGCGGACCAGACCGTGCAGCAGCTTCGATGCCTGGTGGATCGCGCGCAGTTCGCCGCTTTCGAAGGCCGACATCGGCAGCACCTGGATGTGCTGTTCGCCCATGTGGCGACGGGTCACCAGCACAGCGGCCGGGCGCTCGTCGTTGGCTTCCTGCAGTTCCAGCGTGAAACGCGGGCTGCCTAGGCTGCCCTGGTTGAGGCGCTTGGCCAGTGCATCCAGGCCCTCGCCTTCGCCGGCAGCGCGCAGGCTTTCCAGGTCCATCGGCACGAAATCGACCAGCGCTTCAAGCAGGTTGCGGTCGTAGCGATGTGCGTTGCGCTCGATCGAATCCAGCGCGGCTGCGTAGGCCAGCAGCAGCTTTTCCAGCGCAAGGCCTTCGATGCCAGGCTCGCCGGTGGCCGGCACCAGCGCGGCGTTTTCCACCGCGCTGCTGGCCAGGTAGCTGTCCAGCGCCGGGTCGTCCTTCAGGTACAGCTCCTGCTTGCCCTGCTTGATCTTGTACAACGGCGGCAGGCCGATGTAGACGTAACCGCGCTCGATCAGCTCCGGCATCTGACGGTAGAAGAACGTCAGCAGCAGGGTGCGGATGTGGGCGCCGTCGACGTCGGCGTCGGTCATGATGATGATCTTGTGGTAACGCAGCTTGTCCGGGTTGTACTCGTCTCGGCCGATGCCGGTGCCCAGCGCCGTGATCAGCGTGCCGACCTGGTCGGAGGACAGCATGCGGTCGAAGCGCGCGCGTTCCACGTTGAGGATCTTGCCGCGCAGCGGCAGCACCGCCTGGTTCTTGCGGTTGCGGCCCTGCTTGGCCGAGCCACCTGCCGAGTCACCCTCGACGATGAACAGTTCGGACAGCGCCGGATCCTTTTCCTGGCAGTCGGCCAGCTTGCCCGGCAGGCCGGCGATATCCAGCGCGCCCTTGCGGCGGGTCAGGTCGCGGGCCTTTCGCGCCGCTTCACGTGCACGCGCGGCGTCGACGATCTTGCCGGCGATCGCCTTGGCTTCGTTCGGGTTCTCCTGCAGGAACTCTTCCAGGCGCGCACCGAAGGCGTTTTCCACCGCCGGACGCACGTCGGAGCTGACCAGCTTTTCCTTGGTCTGGCTGGAGAAGCTCGGGTCCGGCACCTTCACCGACAGCACCGCGATCATGCCTTCTCGCATGTCGTCGCCGGTCAGGTTGATCTTGGCCTGCTTGGCGATGCCGTTCTGCTCGATGTAGTTGTTGAGCACACGGGTCAGCGCACCGCGGAAACCGGCCAGGTGGGTACCGCCGTCCTTCTGCGGAATGTTGTTGGTGAAGCAGTACATCGTCTCCTGATAGGAGTCGGTCCACTGCAGCGCCACATCCACGACGATGCCGTTGTGCTCGCCGGTGACTGAAATGACGTTCGGGTGCAGCGGCGTCTTCAGCTGGGCCAGATGCTCCACGAAGCTGCGGATGCCACCCTCGTAGTGGAAGTCATCGCGACGGCCGTCGCCACGCTCGTCGGCAAGGACGATCTTGACGCCGGAGTTCAGGAACGACAGTTCGCGCAGGCGGCGGGCCAGGATGTCGTAGTGGAACTCCACGTTGTCGTGGAAGGCGACGGTGGACGGCCAGAAGCGCACGGTAGTGCCGCGCTTGGTGGTGGTTTCCAGCTTGGCCAGCGCGGTCACTGCGGCGCCGTTGCTGAATTCCTGCTGGTAGTGGAAGCCGTTCTGGAACACGTCCACCAGCAGCTTCTGCGACAGCGCGTTGACCACGCTGACGCCGACGCCGTGCAGGCCGCCCGAAACCTTGTAGCTGTTGTCGTCGAACTTGCCGCCTGCGTGCAGGACGGTCATGACGACTTCGGCTGCAGACACTTCGCGACCGAGCTTGGCACTCATCTGCTCGTGCTTGCCAGTCGGGATACCACGGCCGTTGTCGGACACCGAGACCGAACCGTCGGCGTGGATCGTCACCGCAACGTGGTCGGCGTGGCCGGCCAGCGCTTCGTCGATCGAGTTGTCGACGACCTCGAACACCATGTGGTGCAGACCGGTGCCGTCATGCACGTCACCGATGTACATGCCGGGACGCTTGCGGACAGCCTCCAGGCCTTCCAGGGCGGTAATGCTGTTGGCGTCGTAATTGCCGTTGTTTGCCGGGGTGTTCTGTTCGTCGCTCATTGCGCTTGCCGTAGGCTCCGCAGGTCGGCCACCGCTTGGCGCGATGTGCCGAGAATGAAAGGATTCCAACCCGAATTATACCAGCCGGGGTCGAGCGGCCCTGGTGTGCCCACTATGGCACAGCCACGATTTGTGCATGTTCCACGTGGAACCGGGCGATGTGGGTCAGGTCCAGCAGCGCCGCCGGGGTTTCGGTAGCGGTGATGAAAATCTGTGCCGGCCCATTGAGCAGGCGCTCCAGCACCCGCGCCTGATGGGTGCGATCCAGCTCCGAGGCCAGATCGTCCAGCGCGATCACCGGCCATTCGCCGCGCTGTTCCGCATAGTCCTCGGCCTGCGCCAGCAGGCAGGCCAATGCCGTCAGCTTGGCCTGGCCACGGGACAACGCATCACGCCCCGGAATGCTGTGGAAATCCACACTCCAGTCTGCCCGGTGTGGGCCGACCGAGGTATAGCCGGCCTGCCGGTCACGTTCCCGGGCCAGCAGCAGGGCATCGGCCAAGGGAAGCTCATGCCGCCGCCAACCGGGGCTCAGTTCCAGCCCCTGGATGCCGAGTTGCGGAGCCAGGCGGGCGGCCAGGGCCACCGTGCGCTGCTGCAGACGCTCCAGGTAGTGCTGACGGCGGCTGGTCAGCGGTTCCCCGGCCTCGGCCAGCTCGTGATCCCAGGTATCGAGCATCCGCGACGGCCCGCCTTGCTTGAGCAGAGCATTGCGCTGCTTCAGCGCCCGGGAATAGCGGCGCCACAGGGAGAGAAAATCCGGTTCCACGTGGAACAAACCCCAATCGAGGAAACGCCGGCGGGGTTCGCCCCCCCCACTGACCAGTGCATGGCTCCCCGGCTCGAACGTCACCACGGCCAGCGCTGCGCAGAGATTGCCCAGCTGTGCGACGTCTTCACCGTCCAATCGACCCTTCCAGTCCTGGCCACTGTGGCGCAGCCCGGCCTTTCGGCGGTGGGGCGGGTGATCGGCACGCTGTTCGTCCCATTCCACGAAGATTTCCAGCGCTTCCTGACCCTGGCGCACCAGACCGTCGCGCACCCGGCCACGGAAGCTGCGCCCGTAGGCCATCAGGTGCAACGCTTCGAGCACGCTGGTCTTTCCGGCACCGTTGTCGCCGGTCAGCAGGTTCAATCCCGGCTGGGGCGACAGGTCCACCGCACTGAAGCGACGCAGTTGGTGCAGGGCGAGGCGGCGGATAAGCATGGGGCGCGAAAGACCATCCGCACGAGGCGGTAGTGGGGCAGGGAATCCATCAGCTTACTGCATCGGTCAAGCCAGCCGTGACGCGCCAGACATCGCCACTGTGCTGAAGCCTCCGCCTGGCAACCCCACGCGTGTTCCACGTGGTGGCGCTCCCTCACCTGGGCTCGCCTGGGTCTGGATATGCCCGGGAATCCTTGAATTCTGAGCGGCGGCGCAGAGTACAGGCCTTCAGATTTCAGCGATTTCAGCCTCATTCCGCGAGCATCGCCAGGTGCCCCCGACGGTGGGTTGCGCGAACACCGCGCGGATTTCTTGAAATCTACGATGCGATGCCGTGGAGGGTTCCACAGATTTCAAAGAATTCAGCCCATTAGTTTCACGCTGTCCACAGCGGGCCTGTATGACTTATACACAAGATATGGACAAACTGTGGATAAAAAAGCCCTTTTGCCCGAACTGCGAAACTATCCACAGGTTCCCCCCCAGCCTGAGGGGCCTCTATACAGGGGGTTTCAGCTGCATAAATCTCTTCAAAATCAATTGGATAATGCATTTTTCCACGAAATCTGGGCCTACCATCACCACCATGCTTTAGATTTATACCCAGATTTAGAAGCTAGGCCAGCTTTGATCCGGCCCCAATCAGCCCTGTGGACAGTGACGTCTGCAGATGAAGCAACCACTGCGATAGCGGATGCGATCCGCTTCATCCATCCGACCAGGTCGGGTCACCTGCAATCAGGCTGAAGACCTGGAACTGCGTACTCGATCGAAGTTGGCTGAGCAGCGCCCAGGTCAGCAATCTGGACTCCTACCGCGCAGGGCCGATTGCATCGGAGGGGCAACCAAGAACAATCGGCAAGCAGCAATCTCGAGCAAGACATTCGCCCAGACCCGGAGATTCCGCGATCGCCGATGCTCCACGTGGAACCTGCAAAAAAAAACGCCCGGGGAGATCCCGGGCGTCCTTCGGTTCCACGTGGAACAGGTTGCTGTCAGAGACGCAGCGGCATCACCACGTGGCGCGACTTCTCGCTGCTGGATTCACGAACCAGCGCAGAAGAGTTGGAGTCGCGCAGCTGGATGATGACCTCCTCATCGCGCAGCGCGGAGAGGGCGTCCAGCAGGTAGTTCACGTTGAAGCCAATAGCCAGATCACTGACCGTGGTGTCGGCTTCGATCTCTTCCTGGGCTTCTTCCTGTTCCGGATTGTGCGCGCTGATCTTCAGGTTGCCCGGCGAGACTTCCACGCGGATGCCGCGGTACTTCTCATTGGACAGGATCGCGGCGCGCTGCAGCGAGGCACGCAGTGCTTCACGATCCACCTTCACTTCGCGGTCGGCACCGATCGGAATCACCGCTTCGTAATCCGGGAAACGACCGTCGATCAGCTTCGAGGTGAAGGTGACATCGTCGCGCTTGACGCGCACGTGGCTGCGGCCGACTTCCAGTTCGATCTCGCGATCGCCGCTCTCCAGCAGGCGCTGCAGTTCGGTCACGCCCTTGCGCGGCACGATGATCTGGCGCTTGGAACCGCTGGGCTTGGCCAGATCGGTTTCACACAGGGCCAGGCGATGGCCGTCGGTGGCGACCGTGCGCAGCGCATCGCCGCGCAGGTCGAACAGCAGCCCGTTGAGGTAGTAGCGCACGTCCTGCTGGGCCATCGCGAACGCAGTGCGCTCGATCAGTTCCTTCAGGGTTGCTTCGCCGATGGCCACGCGCTCGGTGGCTTCCACTTCGTCCACCGACGGGAAGTCGTTGGAGGGCAGGGTGGCAAGGGTGAAGCGGCTGCGGCCGGCCTGCACGGTGATCTTGTCACCGGTCTGCGAGACGGTAATCCGGCTGCCGTCGGGCAGGGCGCGGATGATCTCGAACAGCTTGCGGGCGGGAATGGTGGTTTCGCCGTCCTGGGCATCTTCAACCGCGATCCGCGACACCATCTCCACTTCCAGGTCGGTACCGGTCAGCGACAGCTGGCCGTTCTGCACCTGGACCAGGAAATTGGCCAGAACCGGAAGGGTCTGGCGGCGTTCGACCACGTTGACGACCTGTGCCAACGGCTTGAGAAAGGCTTCGCGCTGCAGTGTGAAACGCATGTGGTTCCGTGCCCCTATGCTTTAAAAAATGTGGAATAAATCAAAAGCTTGGTGGTGCTGGTAGAGACAGAATCGCTGGAAAACAACGCTAAGTCTTTGTAAATAAAAGGATTTCAGGCATCGAAACCCTCTGCATTACCGACCCCCAGAGGGTGGGGAAAGCTGTGGATAAAACCGACGCGATTTCAAACGCCATTTTTATCCACAACGTGTCCCGCGCTTGCTACCGGATTCTGCACCGTTTTGTGCGATGACGCCTCATCGGCATCCGTGCATCATTCGCTCAGCTTCCGGATCAGCTTGTCCCAGTCCTCGCGGAGCTTGCCGTCGGTTTCCATCAGGGTCCGGATCTGGCGGCAGGCATGCAGCACCGTGGTGTGATCGCGACCGGCAAAGGCATCGCCGATCTCGGGCAGGCTGTGCTCGGTCAGTTCCTTGGTCAGGGCCATGGCGACCTGGCGCGGGCGTGCCAGCGAGCGGGTCCGACGCTTCGACAGCAGATCCTTGATCTGCAGGCCGTAGTAGTCGGCAACGGTTTTCTGGATGTTGGGAATGCTGATCGCCTGCTGCTGGGCGCGCAGCAGGTCGCGCAGGGTTTCCTGGGCGAACTCGGTGGTGATCGCGCGGCCGGTGAAATTGGCGCGGGCGGTCAGGGTATTGAGCGCGCCTTCGAGGTCGCGCACGTTGGAGCGCATCTTCTTGGCGATCAGGAACGCAACATCATCGGGAATCTCGGCACCGCGTTCGCGTGCCTTGGCCAGCACGATCGCGGCGCGGGTCTCGAAGTCCGGCGGTTCGATCGCGACCGACAGGCCCCAGGCAAGCCGCGACTTCAGGCGCGCTTCCAGGCCCTCGACTTCGCGCGGATAGCGGTCGCAGGTCAGGATGATCTGCTGCTTGCCATCGAACAACGCGTTGAAGGTGTGGAAGAACTCTTCCTGGGTGCGGTCCTTGCCGGCGAAGAACTGGATGTCATCGATCAGCAGCGCGTCCACCTGCTGGAACTGGCGCTTGAACTGATCCATGGTCTTTTCCTGCAGGGCCCGGATCATTGCGCTGAAGAACTGTTCCGAACGCAGGTACAGCACCTTCGCGCCCGGATTGGCCTGGCGCATGGCGTTGCCGGCGGCGAACATCAGGTGGGTCTTGCCCAGGCCGGTGCCCCCGTACAGCAGCAGCGGGTTGTGCGCGCGGTCGCCCGGCTTCTGCGCCGCCTGGAAGGCGGCGGCCAGGCCCAGCTGGTTGCTGCGGCCTTCGACGAAGTTGGCGAACGTGTAGTGGTTGTCCAGGTTGCCGGCGAACGGCACCTGCGGTTCGCTGGACACATACGCCGACGGCGTGGAAACCGGCGCGTTCTGCGCCTCCACGGGGCGCGGGCGCGAGCCGATTTCAAGAAAAACGTCGCTGAAACCGGCGAAGTGCGCCAGCAGTTCGCGGATCCGGGCCAGGTACAGCTCGCGGACCTGGTCGACGATGAAGGCATTCGGTGCATACAGCACCAGGCTGTCCACGCGCAGATCGGCCTGCAGTGGCTTCAGCCAGGTATGAACGTCTTCCGGCGGGAACTCCGCTTCGAGGCGCTCGAGACTACGGGACCAAGCATCCATCAGCAATAATCGTCCGGTGGCCGGGGCATGGACGCGACAAGGCGCCCAAACACAGGCCTGAAAGGGGGGAAATGGATGGCTCAGACTACCACCGAGCGCCCGCCTTCGGAATGCTTGTCCCCTACTTATTCACAAAAACATCCACAGCTATTGCACAGCCCGGTGAATTCGCGTAGCTGCCAGGGGTTGACTTTGGGCAGGGTACCTCTCTAGAATTTCCGGTTCTTTCCGTCCCATTCATACGAGAGGCCCCCAATGGCCACGAAGCGCACCTACCAGCCCAGCAACCTCAAGCGTAAGCGCGACCACGGCTTCCGTGCCCGTATGAAGACCGCTGACGGCCGCAAGATCCTGTCGCGTCGCCGCGCCAAGGGCCGCAAAGTCCTGAGCGCCTGATTGCCATGCCGCACCCCGCGGCAGACGCAATCCCTTCGACAGTGAATACTGCAGACCCGCGCAAGCGATTCCCTCGCTCTGCGCGGGTTCGCACGCGTGCCGAATACTCAACGGTCTTCAACGGCGCCCGCCGTGTGTCCGATCCGCTGATGACCCTGCACTGGCTGCCGGCTGACCGGCCGGCCAGGCTGGGTCTGGCGGTTTCCCGCAAGGTTGATCCGAACGCCGTCGGGCGTAACCGGATCAAGCGCGTCCTGCGCGACATCCTGCGTCAGACACGTACCGACATCCAGCCAGGCGACTTTGTCGTCGTGGCTCGTAGTGCTGCGCGTTCCGCCAGCAACGACGAGATCCGCCAGGCCTTCCTGCGCCTGCTGCGTCGCCTGCGTGCATTGCCCACGCCGGGCGTGGACGGCACAATGCCGCCGCCTGATGGCATCGCAACTCCTTCTTTGACCGAGCCGGCATCGCGTCCCGGCCCCGCCGAGCCTGTCCGCTGATGAACCAGACCCGCGTATTCCTCGTTTTTGCCTGGCTGATGGTGGCCGTGCTGCTGTGGATGGAGTGGAGCCGTGAAAAGGCTGCTCCGACCCCGGCACCAACCACCACGTCGGCCCCGGCAGCCGCACAGAGTGTTCCGGGCGCGAACCCCGGCGCCATCCCCAGCGCCCAAGTGCCGGGCGCCCCCGGCCAGGCCGCCGCACAGGCCCAGGTCAGCGCTACCCCGGCCAGCCAGCGCGTGACCGTCACCACCGACGTGCTGCGCCTGGTGCTCGACGGCGGCCGCGTGCTCGACGCCGAGCTGCTGCAATTCCCGCAGACCAAGGACGAAGGCAGCCCGCCGGTCCGCCTGCTGACCGAAGACCCCGCGCACCCGTACAGCGCGATCAGTGGCTGGGCCAGCGAAGACAAGAACACCCCGGTCCCCGGCGCTGACGGCTTCAAGCTGGTGGGTGGCACCAAGGACTTCGTGCTGGCCAAGGGCCAGAACGAGCTGCAGATCCCGTTCGTGTGGACCGCCGACAACGGCGTGACCATCAAGCGCACCCTGACCGTCTCGCGCAACGAGTACGCCGTGCGCTTCAAGGACGAAGTCAGCAACGCTGGCGCCGCGCCGTGGAACGGCTACGTCTACCGCACCCTGGACCGCACCCCGACCATCCTGTCGCGGAGCATGACCAACCCGGATTCCTTCAGCTTCAACGGTGCCACCTGGTACGACAACGACAAGAAGTACCAGCGTCGTGCGTTCAAGGACTACCTGGAAGACGGCACGCTGAACCAGAACATCACCGGCGGCTGGCTGGCGATGCTGCAGCACCACTTCTTCACCGCCTGGATCCCGCAGAAGGACCAGACCGCACACTACGTGCTGTCGCAGGTGGCCGGTCGTGACCTGATCGAAGCGCGTGGCCCGGCCTTCACCGTGGCCCCGGGCCAGTCCACCAGCACCGAAGCCCGCCTGTGGGTCGGCCCGAAGCTGGTCAACCTGATCGCCAAGGAAGACGTGCCGGGCCTGGACCGCGTGGTCGACTACAGCCGCTTCTCGATGATGGCGGTGATCGGCCAGGGCCTGTTCTGGGTACTGAACCAGGTGCACAAGCTGGTCGGCAACTGGGGCTGGGCGATCGTCGGCCTGGTGGTGCTGCTGAAGCTGGTGCTGTACCCGCTGTCGGCAACCCAGTACAAGAGCGGCGCCAAGATGCGTCGTTTCCAGCCGCGCATCGCGCAGCTGAAGGAACGCTATGGCGATGACCGCCAGAAGTTCCAGACCGCGATGATGGAGCTGTACAAGAAGGAAAAGATCAATCCGATGGGGGGCTGCCTGCCGATCCTCATCCAGATGCCGATCTTCTTCGCCCTGTACTGGGTGCTGGTGGAATCGGTCGAACTGCGCCAGGCGCCCTGGTTCGGCTGGATCCAGGACCTGACCGCACGCGACCCGTACTTCATCCTGCCGGTCATCAACGTGGCAGTGATGTGGTTCACCCAGAAGCTGACCCCGGCACCGGGCATGGACCCGATGCAGCAGAAGATGATGCAGTTCATGCCGCTGGTGTTCGGCGTCATGATGGCCTTCATGCCGTCCGGCCTGGTCCTGTACTGGGTGGTCAACGGCGGCCTGGGCCTGCTGCAGCAGTGGTGGATGACCAAGCGCCATGGCGGCGAGCCGGTCCCGGCCACCACCGCGCCGGCCCCGGTCAAAAAGAAGTAATCCCGACCGCAGGTCACCTGCTTGGTAGAGTCGACTGTCAGTCGACTGCACCTGGCCCGACCGACCAGCAAAAGCCCGCCGCAAGGCGGGCTTTTCGCATGCGGCGTTAGAATCGCCGGCACACCGTTCCTCCCACCTTCGAGTCCTCCATGCAGCGTGCGCCGTCGTTCCGCCTGTTCCTGCCGTCGCTGTTGTTGACCCTGGTCGTTGCCGGCTGTGGCGACAAGGACGCGAAGGCGCCGGCGACCACGGTCACCCAGCCCAGCGCGCAGGCCGCGGCCGCCGCCGATCCCGCCGCTGCACCGTTGCTGGCCGCGCTGCAGAAGCAGCTCGACGGCTACCGCCGCATCATCGTGCTGCTGGCCGACGAGGAACAGCAGTCGGCTGCCGACCGCGGTACCTCCACGCGCGTGGGCCAGCAGCTGTTCCACGATGGCCTGGAACAGCGCACGGCCATCGCCGCGCAGTTCGACACGCTGCTGCGCGACTCCAGTCCGCAGCGCTTCGCCACCCTCGGCACCGTGCTGGACTACATCGAGTCGGCGCCGGAACTGTTCGACGCCGACCGCCTGGCCTTCCGCGAAGTGCTGCGTGACCTGCATGAACGGGTCGGCACCGATTCGTCGCTGCCGGCGGTGAAGCTGCACCAGCGCATCGGTGAGGACCTGGAGGCGCTTGATGAGATCGAGCGCAACTACAACCAGGAACTGACCCGCATCTTCAGCCGCTTCGAGCGCACCCGCGCCATCGAGTTGAAGCGCGAGAAGTGGGACGACTACATCGCCCACCTGCACAAGGACTACAGCCGCGAAGCGATCCTGCGCGACTACGGCGTGATCGAGCCGTACCCGATGTCGATGAAGGACAGCGACCGCGAGATCTTCGGACGCGACCTGCCGGCCAAGACTGTTGTGCTCACCTTCGACGATGGCCCGCACAAGGCCTATACCGATGAAGTGGTGGCCATCCTCAAGCGCTACGACGTGCCGGGCGTGTTCTTCGAAGTGGGCCGCAACCTGGGCAAGGTCGAGGCCGACGGCAAGGTCAGCCTCGGCCCGATGGCCAGGATCAGCCGCAACCTGATGGAAGAGGGCTATGCGGTCGGCAATCACAGCCTGACCCACGCCCAGCTGTCGCGCGCCACCGGTGACGCGCTGCGCCAGCAGGTGCTGGATACCGACACGCTGCTGAAGGATGTCGACAGCAAGCGCGCGCCGCTGTTCCGCTTCCCCTATGGCGCACGCAATGCCGAAGGCCTGCAGCTGCTCAACGAAGCCGGGCTGAAGTCGATCATGTGGAACATCGACTCGATGGACTGGGCTGACCCGGTGCCGGAATCGATCGTGCAGCGCGTGCTCGACCAGGTGAACAAGGAACAGCGCGGCATCATCCTGTTCCACGACATTCACGATCGTGCGGTGAAGGCGCTGCCGCAGATCCTCGACCGGCTGATCGCCGATGGCTACCAGTTCGCTGGCTGGAACGGCCGCGACTTCACCGTGGCCCGTGCGCGCAAGGGCGATACCGGTGCCGCCACCGTCACCACCGGCTACGAGAAGTCCTGGGCAATCGTGGTCGGCATCGACAACTACGCCAAGTGGCCGAAGCTGGAGTACGCCAGCCACGATGCGCAGGCGGTGGCCGATACCCTGACCGGGCAGTTCGGCTTCCCGTCCTCGCAGGTGATCGTGCTGAAGAACGAGCAGGCCACGCGCAACAACATCCTGGCTGCCTTCCACGACCGCCTGGCCGATGACCGCACTGGCAAGAACGATCGCGTGTTCGTGTTCTTCGCCGGCCATGGCGCGACCCGCCAGCTCGCCTCCGGGCGCGACCTCGGCTACATCATCCCGGTCGATTCGGACCCGAAGGAATTCGCTACCGACGCCATCGCGATGACCGACATCCAGAACATCGCCGAGAGCATGCAGGCCAAGCACGTTATGTTCGTGATGGATGCCTGCTACAGCGGCCTGGGCCTGACCCGTGGCGGTTCATCGTCGTCGTCGTTCCTGCGCGAGAACGCGCGGCGCAGCGCGCGGCAGATGCTGACCGCCGGCGGTGCCGACCAGCAGGTGGCCGACGCCGGTCCGAACGGCCACTCGGTGTTCACCTGGGTGCTGCTGCAGGCATTGGCCGGCAAGGGCGACCTCAACGGCGATGGGCTGATCACCGGTACCGAACTGGCCGCCTACGTTGCGCCGGCCGTCTCAGCCGTTTCACACCAGACCCCGGCCTTCGGCAGCCTGCCCGGTTCGCAGGGCGGCGAGTTCGTGTTCCAGGTGCCGGACAGCCAGGAGTTCCTCAATGCCGATACGCGCCAGTTGACCGCCGATGCGATCGCCCTGAACAACAAGGTTGAAGCCGCCAGCGAAGCCAAGGGCAGCCAGGCGCCGGTGACGGTGGCCGACCTGCAGGGCGGCAAGGCCAAGCTGGTGGTGCCCACTGCGGGCCCGGCGTCCGACCGCCAGCGCGCGCAGCAGGCCAATGACCGCGGCCTGCAGCTGTACCGCGAGAAGCAGTACGACGAGGCGGTGGCGCAGTTCACCGAGGCACTGAAGCTGCGTCCGGACTTCGCCCAGGCCGCCAACAACCTCGGCTTCGTCTACTACCGCCAGCAGCGCTATGCCGAAGCGGCGCGCTGGCTGGAGAACACGCTGAAGATCGACCCCTCGCGTGCAGTGGCCTATCTCAACCTGGGTGATGCCTACTTCAACGCCGGCGACAAGGCCAAGGCCAAGCAGGCCTACACCACCTACCTGGCCTTGCAGCCGCAGGGCAGTGGCGCGGCCCAGGCGCGCGCACAGCTGGAGAAACTCTGAGCCATGAACGACGCGATCCGCACCGACACCATCGTCGCCATCGCCAGCGCCCCTGGCGCCGGCGGTGTCGGCCTGCTGCGCCTGTCCGGCCCGCGTGCCGCGGCCATCGCCAACGCGCTGGGCGCGCCTGCACTGCGCCCGCGCCACGCGCACTACGCGCGCCTACGCGATGCCGACGGCGAGGTCATCGACGATGGCATCGTGCTGTGGTTCCCGGCACCGAACAGCTTCACCGGCGAAGAGGTGGTGGAACTGCAGGGCCATGGCAGCCCCGTGCTGCTGCAGCAACTGGTCGCGCGCTGCATCGCGCTCGGCGCGCGCCAGGCGCGGCCGGGTGAGTTCAGTGAACGGGCATTCCTCAACGGCAAGCTCGACCTGGCCCAGGCCGAGGCCATCGCCGACCTGATCGCCGCGGGCGACAACCGCGCCGCGCGCGCGGCACGCCGTTCGCTGGATGGCGTGTTCTCGCGCCGCATCGACGCCGTGGTCGAGCAGCTGGTGCTGCTGCGCATCCACGTGGAAGCGGCCATCGACTTCGCCGACGAACCGCTGGATACGCTCGGTGGCGCGCAGGTGCGGCGTGGGCTGGAACAGGCGCGCAGCGATCTGGCCATTCTGCGCCGCGATGCCGAACGCGGCCGTCGCCTGCGCGATGGCCTGCACGCGGTGCTGATCGGTCCGCCGAACGCCGGCAAGAGTTCACTGCTCAACGCGCTGGCCGGCAGCGAACGCGCCATCGTCACCGACATCGCCGGTACCACCCGCGACACCCTGCGCGAGACCATCCGCCTGGACGGCCTGGAGCTGACCCTGGTCGACACCGCCGGCCTGCGCGACGGCGGTGACGCCATCGAACGCGAAGGCATGCGCCGCGCCCATGTGGAAATCGAGCGCACCGATCTGGCGCTGATCGTGCTGGATGCGCGCGATCCGGCGGCTGGCGAAGCGGCGCTGGGCGAGGCCGTGGCGGCGGTGCCGCACAAGGTCTACATCCACAACAAGTCGGACCTGCTGGAGGCGTTGCCGTCGCTGGACGATCCGGACCGGGTGTTCGTTTCGGCCGCCACCGGCGCCGGGCTCGACGATCTGCATGCGCGTCTGCGTTCGATTGCTTCGGCCGGGGCAGGGGAGCAGGTGGATGGCGAGTTCTCCGCGCGCACGCGGCATGTGGACGCAATCGAGCGTGCGCAGGAGCACGCGCAGCGCGCCGATGGCGAGCTGGCGCATGAGCACCTGGAACTGGCCGCCGAGGAACTGCGGCTGGCGCATGACGCGCTGGGCGAGATCACCGGGCAGATGAGTGCCGATGACCTGCTTGGAAGGATCTTCTCCAGTTTCTGCATCGGGAAGTAGATCCGAGGTCAGATTTCCGAAGGGGCTCTGACCGCCTCGCTTACTCATGACTGACGGCTGGGGGTTTCAATCCTGTGCGCGACACCTCCTTGATATCATTCCCGCCATGAACCCGATAACCGACAGTGACGTGCGATCAGCTCTGCTGGGCAAGGTCATTGCTGAGCATGTCGCAAATCCGAACACGCTTGTGGTGGAGGAAATGGGGCTTGCGCGCGGCGCCTGCCGGGTCGATGTCTGTGTCATCAATGGCCATCTGCACGGCTACGAGATCAAGAGTGATGTAGACACCCTGCGGAGACTTCCATTGCAGCAGCAGTTCTACTCCGATGTCCTCGACAAGGCGACGATCGTGGTGGGCAAGCGCCATTTGGACCATGCCCTGGATACGTTGCCTGCTTGGTGGGGGGTCAGGCTGGCATCACGTGGAGCGCGCAACGCAGTGAGGCTAGAACTAGTGCGGCCTGCAAAACTCAATCCATCAGTGAGCGCGACGGCCGTCGCAGCACTGCTCTGGCGCGATGAAATTTCTGCTCTGATCGGCAGGCGGACGCCTGAAAAATCAGCGCTGCGCGGCAACCGCGCAGCGCTATGTGAACGTCTGTCGGAGCTCTACAGTCTTGCGGAAATCCGTGCGCTGGTCAGGGAACAGTTGAAGCGCCGGTCAGACTGGCGAGGTCGCGAACAACCTTAGTCATATGGTGGTTGGTCGCCACCGTTGGCCAGGTCGAGCTTCCCCCGGTACTGGTGACACTGATTGCGCAGTCTTCGATGTACGCATCGCCCCAGCTGTAGCCGCGCCCCATGAAGACCACCGGCAGATCGGAGACCAGGTGCCGGCACAGATCACGGTACTGGTCGCGGCCGTTGCGCTTGATCTGGGTACCTACAACGATCCGCCACTGATCATCGATCGTGTACTTGATCTTGGCGTTGGGGTCGAACAGGCGAGGATCCATCAATTCCGTCTGTGGAGAAGCGCAGCCATAGTCACCAAACCACGGCATTCGTTCAGTGTGCATGCGGGCTAGCCGCGTGTACGCGCGCCATTCCCGGCGGTTCACATCGCCATGTGGGCGATAGCTTGAAGAGGGGCTTAGGCTGGCAGGGAAACTACCACCCACGAGGGTGATCGATCTCCAGTCGGCCAGATCCGGAACGGCCGCAATCCATGCCTGCCAGGTCGATGCCTGCAGCGTGGGCGAGTCGGCGACATCGGTCGAGCTGTCGAGGATCAGGTCCACCTGACCTGATACCACGCCCAACAGTTTCAGCAACCCTGAGATCCGGGCCAGGTGCCCTCCTTCAAGATCATCCGGCACCAGCCGTAATCCGCAGCCACGATCATCGCGGGCGACGATGCGTGCCACCGCCTGCTGGTAGTCGACATGCCGGTCAATGCCGGTCACGGGAATGGCCTGGCATCCTGCGGTGCGAGTGAGGTGGAAGATCCGCTCCAGATGGTGCTGGCCGTCCGCCATGGTGTCGTCACCGGCAAGATAGGGCGAATCGAACAGGCAGCGCCGCGCCTTCCAGTTACTGCTCAGACGCCTGCCTACGTTCTTCAGGTGGTCATCGAGTGACTTGGCCGGTGCATCGTTCTCGAAGTCCCACTGCTCGATCGGGATCTCGAACAGGGGATAGATCCCATCCTTGACTCCTTCGCTGGTACGACCCACCGCGAGATACTCTCCCTGTCGCCATTTGAGAATCGGCATGTACATCAGTTGTTTCATGATCTGCCCCTGACAACTTCGCTGTTGGTCATCCGAGGCTAGTCGCGGGCCGTGCAGCGCTTCAATCAGAATTGTTTGAAGAATGGGGGGAGCGCTCAGGTCGGAGCCCCTGCGGGGATCCGACCCCAGGTCCCCCACCTGTCACATTGCCGCCGCATACTGACGCCCATCACATACCGATTGGGGAAGTCGCAGTGAAGTCGTGGGGTTGTGCGTTGCTGTTGTCGCTGGCCGTGGCACCATCGGTGGCCATGAGTGCTGAATCCTCCACCCCGGCCGCGCACAAGGTGTCGGTCTATGGCCATCGCGGGGCGAGCGCATTGCTGCCCGAGCACACCCTGGCCGCCTATGCGCAGGCGATCGCCGATGGCGCCGACTACATCGAGCCGGACCTGGTGATGACCAGGGACGGAGTGATGGTGGCCCGCCACGAGAACGAGATCAGCGGCACCACTGATGTGGCCTCGCATCCCGAATTCGCCAGCCGCCGCACCAGCAAGGTCATCGACGGGCAGAAGGTGGACGGCTGGTTCACCGAAGACTTCACCTTGGCCGAGCTGAAGACCCTGTACGCGCGCGAGCGCCTGCCGGAACTGCGCAGCACCGCCTATGACGGCCAGTTCCGCATCGCCAGCCTGGACGAGATCCTCGCATTCCTTGTCCAGCAGGCCGGGCGTGCCAACCGTGGCATCGGCCTGGTGCCGGAGATCAAGCACCCGACCTACTTCCAGTCGATCGGCCTGCCGATGGAAGACAAGCTCCTGACCGCGCTGCGTGGCAATGCCTATACCAACGTCGGCCCGGTCACCATCCAGTCGTTCGAGACCGCCAACCTGCGCTACCTGCGCGGCAAGATCCCGCGCGGCAGCAACATCCGCCTGCTGCAACTGCTGTGGAAGGGCGACACCCAGCCGGCCGACATCGCCAAGGCCGGTGGAAAGCTGACCTACGCGCAGATGATGACCCCGGCAGGACTGAAGGACATCGCCAGCTACGCCGACAGCATCGGCCCGGAACTGCGCTCGATCATTCCGCTGGACGCCAAGGGCGCGCTGAGCACTCCGACCACGCTGGTACAGGACGCACATGCAGTGGGCCTGATGGTGATTCCGTACACCTTCCGTCCGGAGAACCACTTCCAGGCCAGCAACCTGCGCAAGGGCGCCGACAACGCGCGCAATGCCGAGGGTTCGATTGCCGAGATGCGTGCCTATCTGGCCACCGGCATCGATGCGTTCTTCACCGATGACCCGGCACTGGGCCGGCAGGCGGTGGATGGCATGGGCGCGGCGGGGAACTGAGCGATCAACGCCGTCGGGCATGGCCCGGCGCTACCCGGGGTGCCGGTGTGCTGTGGTAGGTGCCAACCTTGGTTGGCACACAACAACCGCGCCGACCAAGGTCGGCCACTACCGGATCATGAGGGTGCCGGCCAGCGGCCGGCACTACCGGGGCATTTTCAACCGCGCGGCTCGTCCGGGCGGCGGAACGGGATCACCACGTAGTCCTGGCCTTCGCGGGGCTGCCACAGCACCGGCACGCGCTTTGGCGCCGGCGGCTCCAGTTCGTCGTCGGCCAGCGGTTCGATCTCGTCCTCTTCGTCTTCCCAGCTGTAGCGCTGGCGAGGTGGCAGCGGGTCGGCGTTGCGGAACAGCAGCGCGGCGATGATGCCGGCGAAGGCACCGCCCATGTGCGACTGCCAGGACACGCCATCGGCGTGTGGCAGGATGGTCATCAGCATGCCGCCGTAGAACAGCATGCCGATCAGGCCGGTGGCGATTGCCGCACGGTCGCGCCGCAGCAGGCCCAGGCTGGCCAGCAGGAACATCAGGCCGTGGGTCACGCCACTGGCGCCCAAATGCACGCTGCCGGGGTTGCCCAGCATCCATGCACCGAGGCCCGAACCCAGCCACAGCAGGGGCAGGGCGCGCACGGTGGCCTTCGGATAGACGCTGCCTGCCAGGGTGCCGAGGATCAGGATGGCGATGCTGTTGGCGACGATGTGCTCGACCGAGGCATGCAGCATCGGGCCGCCGATCAGGCCGAGCAGTCCCTTCGCTTCCAGTGGCGCCACGGCCCAAAGCCGCCAGTCGAAGGTGCCCTGCAGGGCGAACACGGCCACCAGCACCAGCACGGCGGCCAGGCTGACATTGAACGCCCGCAGGATGCGCGAGCGGTCATTGCGGGGGGCCGGTACGTCGCCGGCAGGCAGGGGCGCGTTGTTGTCCATACCTCAGCAATGGCGGTGACTGGCGCGAAACCAAGGCCACCGCGGCGGGAAAGTGGATACGGCCGGCGGGACAATCCCACCGGCCGCGCCGTTCAGCCGTTCAGGCTCAGGCCTGGCCTTCGCCCTCCTTCGGCGGGTACTTCAAGCTGAGCACCACGGTGGCGGCGATGATCACCGCCACCACGCCCAGCGAGACCGGGGTCGGGATCTTGAACAGGTCGATGATCATCATCTTGATGCCGATGAAGCCCAGCACCAGCGCCAGCCCGTACGGCAGCAGGTGGAAGCGGTCGGCCATGCCGGCCAGCAGGAAGAACATCGCGCGCAGGCCCAGCACCGCGAACACGTTGGAGGTGAGCACGATGAACGGGTCGGTGGTGATCGCGAAAATCGCCGGGATGCTGTCCACGGCGAAGATCACGTCGGTGACCGCGATCAGGATCAGCACCGCGAACAGCGGGGTGAACCAGCGCACGCCGTCGCGCTTCACGCTCAGTGCGTTGCCGGCATAGTCCGGCAGCAGGCGCAGGTGCTTGCGCATCCAGCGCAGGGCGGGATTGGTCTCCAGGTCTGGCTCCTGGCCGGCGGCGAACCACATCTTCCAGCCCGTGAACAGCAGGAAGGCGCCGAACACGTAGAGCAGCCAATGGAACTGGCTGATCAGCACGCTGCCGGCGAAGATCATGATCGTACGCAGCACGATCGCACCCAGGATGCCGATGATCAGCACCTTCTGGCGCTGCTCCTCCGGCACCGCGAAGTAGCTCATGATCATCAGGAACACAAAGATGTTGTCGACCGCCAGCGCCTTCTCGACCAGGTAGCCGGTCAGGAATTCGAGGCCGACCTTGTTGGCCACCACCTGGCCGGCGGTCTCATTCAGGTAGTACCAGAGGCCCGCATTGAACAGCAGGGCCAGCGCGACCCAGCCGATGGACCACCACAGGGCCTCCTTGAAGGTGACCTTGTGCGGTCCACCATGGCGCATCAACACGAGGTCGACCAGCAGGGCGATGACCACCACCGCTGCGAAGCCGCCCCACAACCACACGTTACCGATCGTCTGCATTGGGAATGTCCGTTGGAAAGATGAATGCCAGGCCGGACGGCGAGGATCTGCAACGGAGGATCGGGAGGGGGATCCAGGGACAGAGCTTCGCCAGTACGGCGAAGGTCTCGCTCGCAGTTCCAGTCGGCTGGAACTGCCGTTGCACCGGAGCCTGCGGGCTCGAAATGACGGCGACAACGTCTGGGAGCTACTCCCCTTCTGGCGCCGATTCTGCCGTCTGGCCCCGCCGCCGTCAAATGGGGGGGAGGCCAGGGGTCGGATCCCCAAAGGGGCTCCGACCCCATCGTCGCCACACCGGGGTCAGAGCCCCTGCGAGGATCCGACCCCGGCGCCCGGTTTACAATGGGTGGATGAATACCCCCCTTCCGATTGTCCGCCTCAAGAATGCGTGGCGTTCCAGCCACCCGTGGATCTTCCAGAAACTGGTCGAGAAGCCGACCGTCCGGCCCAAGCCTGGTTCCATCGTCGACGTGGTCGGCATCGATGGCGAGTTCATTGGCCGCGGGTTCTACAACGGGCACTCGCGCATTGCCGTGCGCATCCTTGAAACCGATCAGAACGTGCCGGTGGATGCCGGCTGGTTCTCGCGCAAGATCGCCCAGGCGGTGTCGCTGCGCCGTGAGGTGCTGAAGCTCGACGCGGTCTCCGACGCCTGGCGCGTGGTGCACAGCGAAGGCGACGGCCTGTCCGGCCTGGTGGTGGATCGCTACGGCGACCTGGTGGTGGTCGAGTTCTTCGCCGCCGGCATGTTCCGCCACCGCGAATGGATCTACGACGCCCTGCGCGAGCAGTTCCCGGGCTGCCGTTTCCACAGCTTCGCCGACGAACACGTGCAGAAGCAGGAGAGCTTCGACTTCCACGGCAACACCACCACCGAGGCGTCGGTGATCACCGAGTACGGCATCAAGTTCCGCGCCGACCCGGCCGGCGCGCACAAGACCGGTTTCTTCGCCGACCAGCGCGAGAACCGCGAGTGGCTGAGCCAGCAGGTGGAAGGCAAGAGCGTGCTGGACCTGTGCTGCAACACCGGCGGTTTCGCCGTGTATGCCGCTGCGCGTGGCGCTTCGGAAGTGGTCGGCATCGACATCGATGAGGACGTCATCCAGATCGCCAAGGGCAATTCGCGCCTGAACAACGTGCGCCCGAAGTTCATCCAGTCCGACATCTTCCCGTGGCTGCGCGACGCCGCCAACCGCGGCGAGCAGTACGACGTGGTGATCCTGGATCCGGCGAAGATGACCCGCGACCGCGACCAGGTCATCACCGCGCTGAAGAAGTACCTGGACATGAACAAGCTGGCGCTGGGCGTGGTCAAGCCGGGCGGCCTGTTCGCCACGTTCTCCTGCACCGGCCTGGTGGCCGAGGACCAGTTCCTCGACATGCTGCGCCGCGCGGCCTATTTCTCCGGCCGCACGATCCAGATCCTGAAGGTCGCTGGTGCGGGTCCGGACCATCCGTTCATGGCCCACGTGCAGGAATCGCGTTACCTGAAGGCCGTGTTCTGCCGCGTGGTCGACTGACCGCGGGACGATGTAGAGGCGAGCCGAGCCACCTGATCCTGGGGGCGCCATTGTTTCGAACGCATCGCAATGCGCGGGAAGCTGGCCGCTGGGCCGTGAATACGATTCATGCTCGACTCGCGGTGCCTGGCAGCCGAGCGTGAGCCCGACTCTACAAATCTGCCGGCCGCAGCGCTATGGTCGGGCTCTTCCCATTGCCGGTGAGAGCCCATGCCATCGTTGCGCCACCTGTCCGTCGTGCTTGCCCTGGCGCTGTGTGCGCCGCTGTCGGCTCATGCCATCGAGTTCAGCGCACAGGAACTGGCCCGCGCCAAGGCCCTGCAGCAGCGCCTGGTCACGCTCGACAGCCACCTGGATACGCCGGCCAATTTCGGCCGGACCGGCTTCGACATCGAGCAGCGCCACGACCGCAACGCACTCTCGCAAGTGGACTACCCGCGCATGGTCGAGGGCGCGCTGGACGGCGGCTTCTGGGCGATCTACACCGATCAGGGCGACCGCAGCCCAGCCGCGCACCTCGCCGAGCGTGACCATGGCCTGCAGCGGCTGCTGGAGATCCGCGAAATGCTGGCCGCCAATCCCGAGCGTTTCGCGCTGGCATTGACCGCCGATGACGCGGCACGCATCAAGGCCGCCGGCAAGCGCGTGGTCTACATCAGCATGGAAAACGCCAGCCCGCTGGTGGAAGACCCCAGCCTGCTCTCGTTCTACCACCGTGCCGGCCTGCGCCTGCTCAGTACCGTGCACTTCGCCAACAACGAGTTCGCCGATTCGGCCACCGACCCCAAGGGAGCGGAATGGAAAGGCCTGAGCCCGGCCGGCAAGGGCCTGGTGCAGCAGGCGGTGAAGCTGGGCATCGTGATCGACCAGTCGCATGCGTCCGACGCGGTGTTCGATGACCTGCTGGCAATGATGCCGGTGCCCTTCGTGCTGTCGCACAGCTCAGCCAAGGCGGTCTACGACCACCCGCGCAATCTTGATGACCCGCGCCTGCGCAAGCTGGCCAAGGCCGGCGGCGTGATCCAGGTGAACGCCTATGGCGGCTACCTGATCGACACGGCGAAGACACCCGAGCGCAAGCAGGCCGAGGAAGCGCTGAGCAAGCAGTTGGGTGGCTGGGAAGGCATGGGCATCGAGCAGGGTGTTGCCCTGCTGAAGGCCGAACAGGCGCTGGACCACGAGCACCCGGTGCGCCATGCCAGCCTCGACGACTTCTTCGCCCACTTCGAGCACATCCTCAAGGTGGTCGGCCCCGAGCACGTGGGCATCGGCCTGGACTGGGATGGCGGCGGTGGCCTGAGCGACCTGCCCGATGTCAGCCAGCTGCCGAAGATCACCGCGTGGCTGCTGCGCAAGGGTTACACCGAGCAGCAGATTGCCGGCATCTGGGGCGGCAACCTGCTGCGGGTGATGCGCCAGGCGCAGGACTACGCGGCAAAGCAGGGCGGTTGACCGCCCTGCGGTAGTGCCGGCCGCTGGCCGGCACTACCGGCGATCCGGTTATTTCGCGATCAGCGCGTGGCGACGGCTGTACAGGAAGTACAGCACCAGGCCGGCCACGTTCCACAGCAGGAAATACAGCTGGGTGGTGTGCGGCAGGCTGAGGAACAGGTAGATGCAGCCCAGCGCGGCCAGCGGGCCGACCACGAAGGCCAGCGGCGTGCGGAACGTGCGCTCGCGGTTCGGCTCGCGCAGGCGCAGCACCACCAGGCAGATGCCGACGGCGGTGAACGCGGCCAGGGTACCGGCGTTGGCCAGCGCGGCAATCTCGTCCAGGCGCGCCACACCGGCCAGCGCCGACACCACCACTGCGGTGAACAGCGTGGTCGCCACCGGCGTGCCGGTGCGTGCGTTGACCTTGGACAGGCCACGCGGCAGCAGGCCATCGCGGCTCATCACAAAGAAGATGCGGCTCTGGCCGTACAGGAAGGCCAGCAGCACCGTCGGCAGGGCGATGATCGCGATCACGCCGATCACCATTGCCGCGGTCGGATGGCCCAGCTGGCGCATGATCAGCGCCAGCGGCTCGGCGCTGTGGCCGAACACCGCGTAGCTCATCGCACCGACGGCCGCCAGCGCCACCAGCACGTAGACGATGGTGCAGCCGATCATCGAACCGATGATGCCGATCGACAGGTCGCGGCCCGGGTTCTTGGTCTCCTCGGCGGCGGTGGAGATCGCATCGAAGCCGTAGAAGGCGAAGAAGATGATGGCTGCCGCCGCCATCACGCCGTGCTCGACGCCGTCGGGGCCCATCGACTTGGCGAAACCATACGGCATGAACGGCTGCAGGTTGGCGCTGTCGAAGGCGGGCAGGGCCACGGCGACGAAGATGGCCAGCGCGATCAGCTTGAACACCACCAGGATGGCGTTGAGCGTGGCGCTTTCCTTGGTGCCGGCCATCAGCATGCCGGCCACCAGCCAGGTGATGATGATCGCCGGCAGGTTGATCATGCCGCCTTCCACGTGCGGGCCGGCGGCCAGCCAGGCCGGCAGGTGCACATTCCAGCCGAACTGGGTATGGACCCATTCGAGGAAGCCGACGAAGTAGCCTGACCAGCCCACCGCCACCGTACTCACCACCAGCGAGTACTCCAGGATCAGGCTCCAGCCCACCACCCAGGCGAACACCTCGCCCAGCGCACTGTAGCTGTAGGTGTAGGCACTGCCGGCGGCCGGCATCATCGTCGACAGTTCGGCGTAGGACAGTGCCGCGCAGGCGCAGACCGCACCGGCAATCGCGAAGGAGATCAGCACGGCCGGGCCGGCCAGGTTGGCACCCACGCCGATCAGCGTGTAGATGCCGGTACCGACGATGGCGCCGATGCCCAGCGCGATCAGGTGCGGCCAGCTGAGCGTCGGGATCAGGCGCCTGCCGGCTTCGTGGACGGTGACGGAATCTAGGGACTTGCGCCGGAACAGGGACATGCAGGCCTCGGAAGGGGTGACTAAGAACGACAAGTTCCCGAGTGTGACCGAACGCAGCGCAGCATTACCACTGACGGGGGTCATGCATGGCCGGGCGCGCGCTGCGCCCCGGCCAGGCTGCCGGAATCGGCACAATCCGGCGGTAGCCACCGGTGTGCGTCCGTCCCGGCCGCTGCTACGACTCGATGTTGGCCATGCCGCTGACCGAGTAGCGGTCACCGGCCGCGGCATGCAGCGGGAAGGCCGCGTCCAGTGCGTCCAGCGTGGCCGTGTCCAGTTCCACCTGCAGCGCAGCGAGGTTCTCGTCCAGCCGTGCCCGCCGCGTCGTGCCCGGGATGGGCACGATGTGCTCGCCGCGCGACAGCACCCAGGCCAGCGCCAGCTGCGAGGCGGCGATGCCGCGCTCGGCGGCCAGCGCCTGCACGGTATCCACCAGTGCCAGGTTGCGCTGGAAGTTTTCGCCTTCGAAGCGGGGCGAGGTGCGCCGGTAATCGTCGGTGTCGAAGTCATCCGGGCTGCGGATGGCGCCGGTCAGGAAGCCACGGCCCAGCGGCGAATACGGCACGAAGCCGATGCCCAGTTCCTCCGTGGTGGCCAGCACCGCGTTCTGTTCCGGCTCGCGCGACCACAGCGAGTACTCGCTCTGCACCGCGGTGATCGGGTGCACCGCATGGGCGCGGCGGAGGGTGGCCGCCGAGGCCTCGGACAGGCCCAGCCAGCGCACCTTGCCCTGTTCCACCAGACGTGCCATCGCACCGACGGTGTCCTCGATCGGCACGCTGGGGTCGACGCGGTGCTGGTAGTAGAGGTCGATGTGGTCCACGCCCAGCCGGCGCAGGCTGGCCTCGCAGGCGGCCTGCACATAGTCCGGATGGCCGTTGACCTGCCGCGCCTTCGGGTCAGCCGGGTCCAGGCCGATGCCGAACTTGCTGGCCAGGAACACCTGGTCGCGGCGGCCGGCGATCGCGCGGCCGACCAGCACCTCGTTGGTGTGCGGGCCATACACATCGGCGGTGTCGAGCAGGCTCACGCCACGGTCCAGCGCGTGCCGGATGACGGCAATGCCGTCATCGTCACTGCCACGGCCGCCGTAGTAGGCGCTCATGCCCATGCAGCCCAGTCCAAGGGCGGACACGGTGGGGCCGGCAGGGCCGAGAGTACGGGTCTTCATGCGGATCTCCTTAGGGGAAGGGCGCCACGCCTGGAGGGGCAGCGGCGAGGGGCACAGCATCCTCCACGCCATCATGTGGATAAACTGCCGATCACCGGACTTACCTTGAAGGCTGGCTTCACAATGGATGCCTCCGTCCCCCTCACCGCTGTGGTCGCCTTCGTCCACGTGGCCGAGCATGCCAGCTTTACCCGCGCCGCCGATGCCCTGGGCGTGTCGACCTCGGCGCTGTCGCAGAGCGTGCGCGCGCTGGAAGCGCGGATGGGCGTGCGCCTGCTACAGCGGACCACGCGGCGGGTCAGCCTGACCGAACACGGCGCGCGTTTCCTGCAACGCGTGCGCGGCGGCCTGGACCAGATCGACCAGGCCTTTGCCGAACTGGACAGCGCGCGCTCGGTGCCTGCCGGGCGACTGCGTGTGACCCTGCCGCGCATCGTCGCCGATCGCATGGTCCTGCCGCGGCTGCCCGATTTTCTTGCGCGTTACCCGCAGGTGCAGGTGGAACTGCGCGTCGACCCGGCGCTGACCGATCTGGTGGCCGAGGGCTTCGATGCCGGCATCCGCCTCGGCGAATCACTCGCACAGGGCATGATCGCGGTGCCGGTCGGGCCACCCGAGCGGCAGGTGGTGGTGGCCACGCCGGCCTATTTCGAACGCCATGGCGTGCCGCAGACCCCGCATGACCTGCAGGGCCACGCCTGCATCGTGCACCGGCTGGCCAACGGCCGGCTGATGCCCTGGGAGTTCAGCCGCGAAGGCCACGACCTGGACGTGCAAGTGAGCGGGCGGCTGGTGTTCAACGATGCCGGCGTCGCCCATGGTGCCGTGCTGGCGGGTCTGGGCATGGCCCAGGGCTTCGCCTCGTTGATGGCCGACGACATCAACGCTGGGCGACTGCAGAGCGTGCTGCAGGACTGGCAGCCGCCATTCCCCGGCTTCCACCTGTACTACCCCGCGCGTGAGCAGATGGCGCCCAAGCTGCGGGTGTTCATCGACCACCTGCGCGCGGAGATGCACGACCGGTAGATGCCAACCTTGGTTGGCATGCTTCAATCGACCACGCGCGCCGCTACGCCTCCCGGCCAATGGCAGCCATCCTCCTGCCACGCCTCGCCGTCATCGTGGAAGGTGGTGCGACGGCCATCACGGGCGCGTTCGTAGCTCAGGTCCAGCACCAGCGCGCCCTGCGTGCTCAGCAGGTAGCGGCCGTTGAGGCGCCCATCGATGCGTTCTTCCCAGACGCTGTCGAACTGGTACGGGCGGTCTTCGTCCAGCACCGTCGTTTCCTGCGACACCCGTTGCAGCTGCAGGCGGCCGCGCTGCCCGGCGTACTGCACGTCGGCGCTGCCATCGTCCAGCCAGCGCCACAGCAGGTGGATGCCGTCGTTGCGACCGCCCGTCAGGCAGCGATGGTCCTGCACGCTGGCCGCTGCGGTGTCGGCCAGAAGCCCGATGAACACCAGCACCAGCGCGCGCCGGATCATCCGTTCAGCCCCAACCGGATGCCGAACCCGACCAGGAACAGGCCGGCCACCCGGCGCAGCGCATCGCTGATGCGCGGATGCTGGATCAACCGGCGGCGGGCCAGGTTGCCCACGCCGATCAGCATCGAGCAGTAGGCGATGCTGACCACCAGGATGATGCCGGCCAGGGCCGCGAAGGTCGCGATGCCCTGGTGCGCCTTCGGATCGATGAACAGCGGCAGGAAGGCCATGTAGAACAGGATCGCCTTCGGGTTGAGCAGGCTGACCAGGATCGCCTGCTGGAAGTAGCGGCCCGGCTGCATGCGGATCGGACCAGCATCACCGCCCTCGTGCTTCGGCGTGCGCAGCAGGCTGATGCCCACCCATACCAGGTAGGCCGCACCCAGGTACTGCACAGCGTGGAAGACCAAGGGATTGGCCTTCAGCAGTGCGGCCACACCGGCCAGCGCCAGCCACATCAGGATCTGGTCACCGACCAGCAGGCCGGCCAGTGCGGTGTAGCCGCCGCGCACGCCGCCCCGGCCGGTGGCGGTCAGCAGGGTGAAGGTGCCGGGGCCAGGCAGGGCGAGAAACACCAGCACGGCGACCAGAAACGTCCACAGGTCCTGGATGCCCATCCACGGCATGGCGGTGTTCTCTCTTACGGGGGGCCGCCATTGTCGGCCAGCACCGGGGTGGGCGACAGGGGGCGGGGAAGTCCATCTGGCATGCCAGACAGCAGCGGTTGCAGGTGCTGGCGCAGCTGCGCGTGCAGTTGCCGTACCGCGGGCGAGAACTGCTTGCGGTGCGGGCATACCAGCTGCAACGGAATGCTGCTGCCAACACCGTCGAGCAGCAGCTGCAGGCGCCCGGCCAGCACGTCCTCGCGCAGGTCCAGCCAGGACTTGTAGGTGATGCCTTCGCCGGCCACCGCCCAGCGCCGCACCACGTCGGCGTCGTCGCAGACCAGCGGGCCGCGCACCGGGATCACGGTGCGGCGCCCGTCGACCTCGAACGACCAGCGATCGTAGGCACGGCCACTGAGCTGGTAGACCAGGCAATCGTGCTCGCGCAGTTCGTCCAGGCGCACCGGCGTGCCCCGTCGCTGCAGGTAATCGGGCGAAGCCGCGAGCACACGACGGTTGCCTTCGAGCAGGGGCAGGGCCACGTAGCTGGCGTCGTCGAAGTGGCCGATGCGGATCGCCACATCGACCGGATCGCGGAACACGTCGGCCACTTCATCGGACAGCCGCAGGTGCAGGCGCAGCCGTGGATGCGCGGCTCGGAACGCGGTCAGCCACGGCAGCAGCAGGTTGCGACCAAAGTCCGACGGTGCAGACAGCTGCAGCGTGCCGTGCAGTTCGGTGTCCTCGCCCTGCACGCGGGCCCGCCCTTCGCGCAGGGTAGCCAGCACCTCCTGCGCATACGGCAGGTACAGCGCGCCCTCGCCGGTCAGGCGCAGGCTGCGGGTGGTACGCACGAACAGGCGCAGGTCCAGTTCGCGTTCCAGCCGCGCCACGGCTGCAGCGACCTGGCCGGGTAACAGATCGGCCTCGCGGGCCGCCTGCGAGAAGCTGCCCAGTGCGGCCGTGCGGACGAACAACTGCAGGTCGTCGAAGCGGATCATCTTCATTGCCGGAGTGAAAGTGCTGCCCGATTCTGCGCCTTTCTGAGCGACCGTGCGCGGCGCAACCTGTGCACTCCTTCCCCACTGGACCGCTGCCATGCGCGCCATTGCCTACACCCACGCCGGCCTGCCGATCGACGACATCCGGGCCCTGATCGATATCGAACTGGAACTGCCGCAGCCCGGCCCACGCGACCTGCGGGTGGCGGTGCGCGCGGTGGCGGTGAACCCGGTCGACACCAAAGTCCGCCGCGGCGTGGCCACCGACGGCCCGCGCGTGCTGGGCTGGGATGCGGTCGGCATCGTCGACGCGGTGGGCAGCGAAGTCACCCTGTTCCAGCCTGGCGACGCGGTTTACTACGCCGGCGTGATCGACCGCCCGGGCAGCAATGCCGAGTACCAGCTGGTGGACGAGCGCAGCGTCGGTCGCAAGCCGGCCAGTCTCGGCGATGCGGCCGCCGCCGCGCTGCCGCTGACCGCGATCACGGCCTGGGAGCTGCTGTTCGACCGCCTGCGCATTCCCGAGGGCGGCGGTGAAGGCCAGACCCTGCTGGTGATCGGTGCTGCTGGCGGTGTCGGTTCGATCCTGGTGCAGCTGGCGCGGAAGCTGACGAAACTGACGGTGATCGGCACCGCATCGCGCCCGGACACCCAGGACTGGGTGTATGCGATGGGCGCGCACCACGTGATCGACCACAGCCTGCCGCTGGCCGAGGGACTGGCACGGCTGGGCATCAGCGAGGTGCAGCACGTGGCCAGCCTGACCCACTCCGACCAGCACTACGCGCAGATCGTGGAGCTGCTGGCGCCGCAGGGCCAGTTCGGCCTGATCGACGACCCCGGCCAGGTGGATGTGATGGCGCTCAAGCGAAAGGCACTGTCACTGCACTGGGAGTCGATGTTCACCCGCCCGCTGTACAAGACCGCGGACATGCAGCGCCAGCACGACCTGCTGAACCGGGTGGCCGAGCTGATCGATGCCGGCGTGCTGCAGACCACCCTGGGCGAGCATTTCGGGCGCATCGACGCGGCCAACCTGCGGCGCGCGCATGCGCTGCTGGAGAGTCACCGCGCCAAGGGCAAGATCGTGCTGGAAGGCTGGTAAGGCCGGGTCGTTCCCGCGCCCTTGGGGTCGCTCTTGGGGTCAGATCCCTTTCCCCCGGGAAAGGGATCTGACCCCTGCCTCAGGCCACGCCATTGTCGACGTGTTCGGCGAAACCGGGCTGCTGGCGCAGGCGTTCGAACCACGCCGCGAGGTGTGGCAGCGCGGGCTTGTGGCCGGGCGTGCTGCGCCAGCGCTGGGTCGACAGCCCCAGCACGATATCGGCGAGGGTAAAGGTGTCGCCCGCCACATAGCCGTCGGAAGCGGCCAGCTGTGCATCAAGCACCCCCATCAACCGGTTCCACTGCGCCAGGCTGGCCTCGGCGCGGGCATTGTCCGGGTAGTCCGGATGCTGGCGTACGCGCGCCATGAACACATGGCGCCAGGCGCTGTTGAGGTCGCTGGCCTGCCAGTCCATCCACTGCTCCACCCGGGCCCGGGCCTGCGTTGCTGCGGGCAACAGGTCGTCACGGCCGGCGCGGGCGGCCAGGTAGCGGCAGATGCTGTTGGACTCCCACAGCACGAAGTCGCCATCTCGCAGCACCGGTACCTGCCGGTTCGGATTCAGTGCGGCCAGCAGGTCCGCGGGTGGCGCAGGCTCGTGGCGCAGGGGCAGATCCAGCCCCGCGCACAGCCACAGCACCTTGCGCACGTTGATGGAGGTGGGCTTTCCGTACAGAGCGAGCATGGTTCTGGCGCAGCAGCTGAGACTCCGCCAGCCTACACTTGCCCCATGCAAACCGAATATCTGCTCATTGGCGGCCTTCTATTGGCCGTGCTCATCCTGCAGCTGGTCGCCCTGCTGCGCCGCCCGCCGCACGACCGCCTCGAACAGGCGGTGCGTGAGGAGGCGCGCGCCGGGCGCAGCGAGCTGCGCGAACAGCTCGATGGCTTTGCCCGCGCGCTGACCGATCTGTCCACCCGCACCGACCAGCGCCTGGACCTGCTGCGCGAGGCGCTGGGCGAGGACGCCCGCAAGGCGCGTGCCGAGGCGGCGGAGAGCCAGCAGCGTGGCGCCGCACTCATGGGGCAGCGCCTGCAGGAACTGCGCGGCCAGCTGGAAACCTTCGGCCAGCAGCAGGAAGCGCGCATCCACGCCTTCGGCCAGCAGCTGCAGGAACTCACCGGGCGTACCGACACCCAGCTGGGCGCGCTGCGCCAGACCCTGGTGGACGATGCGCGCAAGGGTCGTGAGGAAGGTGCGCAGTCGCAGCAGCGCCTGACCGAAAGCCTTGGCCTGCGCCTGCAGGAACTGACCCAGCGCAACGAACAGCGCATCGCCGAGATGCGCGCCACGCTGGAAGAGCAGCTGCGCGCGCTGCAGAACGACAATGCGCAGAAGCTGGAGCAGATGCGCCACACCGTGGACGAAAAGCTGCAGTCGACGCTGGAAACACGCCTGGGCAACTCCTTCAAGCTGGTTTCCGAGCGCCTGGAACAGGTGCAGCGCGGTCTTGGCGAGATGCAGCAGCTGGCCACCGGCGTTGGCGATCTCAAGCGTGTGCTGACCAACGTCAAGAACCGTGGCAGCTGGGGCGAAGTACAGCTGGAGAACATCCTCGAACAGACGCTCACCCAGGAACAGTACGCGCGGGCAGTGAAGGTACGCCCGGACAGTGGCGAGATGGTCGATATCGCGGTGCGCCTGCCGGGTCGCAGCAGCGACGACACGCCGGTGTGGCTGCCGATCGACTCCAAGTTCCCGCGCGAGGACTACGAGCGCCTGCTCGACGCGCAGGAACAGGGTGACGCCGAGGGCGTGCGCCTGCAGGGCATCCAGCTTGAACGCGCGGTGCGCGTGCAGGCCAAGTCGATCTGCGACAAGTACATCGCGCCGCCGCACACCACCGACTTCGCGGTGATGTTCCTGCCCACCGAAGGCCTGTATGCCGAAGTGATCCGGCGCCCGGGCCTGGTCGACCTGTTGCAGCGCGAGCACCGCGTGGTGGTGGCTGGACCGACCACGGTCACCGCGCTGCTCAACAGCCTGCAGATGGGCTTCCGCACGCTGGCCATCGAGCAGCGTTCCAGCGAGGTGTGGAGCCTGCTGGGTGCGGTGAAGAGCGAGTTCGGCAAGTTCGCCGGCATTCTCGAGAAGGCCGAGAAGCAGATCACCACGGTCGGCCGCAGCATCGGCGAAGCCAGCCGCAAGACGCGCACCATCGAACGGCGCCTGCGCGGCGTGGAGTCGCTGGCGTCAGAGCAGGCGCAATCCCTGCTGGGCGGCCTGGCCGATGCTGATGCCACGGCCGAGGACGAAGGCGACGACGGCGACGAAGCCTGAGCTACGTCGACACGCCGCCTGCATGGTCGATGCGTATGCTGGCGGCCTGTCCTACTGGATCAGGTAACGCCATGCGCCTGCGCCTCTGCACCAGTCTCATCCTGACCACGCTGCTTGTCGCCTGCAGCAGCGCACCGCCGGCTGCCAATCCGGCGGCGGCACCTGCCGCAGCCACCAGCCCCGAAGCGGCCGAGGCCTACCGCGAAGCGCGCGATGTGGACTGCCAGGCCGCTGGCGGCACCCTGCAGCGGCTGGGCCGGCTGCAGCGCGAACAGTGCGTGATTCCCTACGCCGATGCCGGCAAGGCCTGCAGCCGCAAGAGCGACTGCACAGGCCAGTGCCTTGCCGGCGGCGAAGTGGCGGTTGGCGGCCCCGCCACCGGCACCTGCCAGCGCGATGCCCGCCAGAACTTCGGCTGCCGCCAGCGCATTGATGAGGGCAAGGCGCAGGGCATGATCTGCGTGGACTGATCGTAGTGCCGGCCGCTGGCCGGCAGCCTCATGAAGCCTTGCGAACGATCGCACGATTGCCGGCCAGCGGCCGGCACGACCGACATCGCGCGGCGCTATGCTGGTGGGCCATTCCCCGCTGTTGCCGGAGCCCCCGCGTGAGCACTTCGATCCAGGACATTTCCCTCACCACCATCGACGGCCAGCCGTCCTCGCTTGCCGACTACCAGGGCAAGGTACTGCTGCTGGTCAACGTCGCCTCCAAGTGCGGCCTGACCCCGCAGTACGAAGGCCTGCAGGCGCTGTATGCGGAAAAGCACGCACAGGGCCTGGAAGTGCTGGGCTTCCCGGCCAACAACTTCCTCGGCCAGGAGCCGGGCAGCGAAGCGGAGATCCAGCAGTTCTGCCAGCTCACCTACGATGTCAGTTTCCCGATGTTCTCCAAGATCAGCGTGGCCGGTGACGACACCCACCCGCTGTACCAGCAGCTGACCGCTGCGCAGCCGCAGTCGATCGGCGAAGGCCCGCTGCGCGAGCGCCTGGCCAGCAAGGAGATTCCGATCCACGCCGCGCCGGCGGTGCTGTGGAACTTCGAGAAGTTCCTGGTCGGCCGCGACGGCAAGGTCATCGCCCGCTTCGCCCCGGACGTGGCGGCTGACGACGCGCGCCTGCGCGAAGCCATCGAAGCCGCGCTGGCTGCCTGATCGGCCGGGGTCGGATCCCTTTCCACGGGAAAGGGCTCCGACCCCACCCACGGCGCCAAAGAAAAACCCCGCCGAGGCGGGGTTTTTCATGCGTCGCTGACAGGACTCAGTGCGTCCACTGCGGCATCGGCATCGCATCGACCGGGATCGGCGAATTGGCGTCGTCGTGGCCACGCTCGCGCTTGCTGCGCAGATCGTTCTCGATCTGGTAGTTGCGACGCTGCATCCATGCATCGCGCACCAGCGAGTACTCGTCCACGGCAGTGTCACGCAGGTCGTCGATCGCCAGCAGCTGCGCGCGGGTATCGACCAGCTGCAGGCCCTGCAGGCCGATGCGGACCTTGTCCTCTTCGATACGGCGGATCGGCGACAGCGGAATGTCGCCGGCCAGGCCGAACACGTCGCGCACGGTACGCGGGCCGAAGAACGGCAGTTCCACGTAGCGTGAACGACGCCAGCCCCAGGCACCCAGGGTCTGGCCGAAGTCCTCATTGCGGCGCGGTACCATCGCCTTGCTGGCCGGATCGAACAGGCCACCGATGCCCAGCGTGCTGTTCATCAGGAAGCGGCCGAGGCTGTCCCATGCATCGGCACCGCGGCCCTGCAGCAGCTGGTTGGTGATGGTCACCGGCGCGCGCAGGTTGCTGAAGAAGTTGCTGACGCCAGTGCGGGCGAAGCGCGGCACCACGTGGGTATAGGCGGTGGCCAGCGGACGCGCGACGCCGCGGTCGACCGCGTTGTTGAACTTGTGCACCTTGCGGTTGAATGGTTCCCACGGATCGTAGGCCGCTGCGTTGGTGGTGTTGCCGGCACCGCCATAGAGGGCATCGAAGTCGTCATCGCCACCGGGCGCGGTGGCGGCTGAGGTCTTCGCCGCGCTGCCGTCGCCGCTGTCGGTGGGCGCAGCCGGCGACGATGCGGCAGCAGCCGGCGGATTGGCCACCGGCGCGACCGGAGCAGCGTCAGCCGTGCCGGCATCGGTGGCCGCGACGGCGGGCGAGGTGGAAGAACTGGCCGGGACCACGGTGCTGGCTGCCGGTGCATCGCTGCGCGCGGGCTTGCCGGCACAGGCGGTGAGGGCGGTGGCCAGGACGATCAGGGGGAGAGTGCGCACGACGTTCATGTCAGCTCGCAGCAGAAGTAGCGTTGAAATCCAGGTTGGGCGACAGCCGGTAGGCCGCGCTCAGTTCGTTGTAGCCAGCCGGCGCGCCGGCGATCACCAGCGGATGGCCGGCCTTGCGCGCACGTGCCGCCAGCTCGGCCAGCAGGGCCAGGCCGGCGCTGTCCACGCGTTCGACCTCAGCCAGATCCAGCCGTGCCAGCTTTGCCGGCAGGGCCTGCAGCTGCGGCCATAGCGCGATCACCGCAGCGCGGTCGAGCACCCCGCGCAGGCGCAGGGTGTCGCCTTCCAGCAGTGCCAGTGCGTTACTTGCCATTGCCCGCGGGCCCGGCCTGCATGCTGCCGCTGTGCAGCTCGCTGGCCACCTGCTTGATGCCCTTCTGGCGCAGCGGGGTGTCGAACTGGTTGCGGAACGTCTGCACGTAGGAGATGCCTTCGATGTTGACGTCGAAGATCTTCCACTGGCCGTTCACGTTGCGCATCCAGTACTCGACCGGGGTCGGCTCGCTGCCGGCACGCACCAGCTCGGTGCTCACGCGCACGCCGCGGTTGCCCGGCAGGGGGCTTTCACCCTTCAGGCGGAAGCTCGGCTTGCCCTGGATGTTGAGCAGGGTCGAACCGTAGCGCTGCATGAGGCTGTCGGCCATGGCATCGGCGAACAGCTTGATGTCGGCATCCGAGGCACCACGGGCGTGCGGGCCCAGCACCAGGCGCGCGGCATAGTCGCGGTCGAAGGTGCGGTTCAGTTCGCTGTCGATGTAGTTGCGCAGGCTGGCCGGGTTGCTGCCGAATTCGCTCCTGCGCTGCTGCAGGGTGGTGAGGATGCGCGTGCTGGCATCGATCACCACCTTGCCGGCCTGGCCCTGCGCCGCGGCAGCGGCGGGGGCGGCGGCCTGGGCCTGGGCGAGGAACGGAGTGGCCGCCAGCAGCGCCGAGGCGAGCAGGGCCGGGATCAGTTTCATCTTCATGGTTGCGGTTCCGTTGCAGGCGCCTGCGCGCCATCGTTGGGCTTCTGAGCAGCGCCGCCACCGGCACCGCCACTGAACATGTACTTGCCGACCAGCTGGATCAGGTCAACCGCCGGCTGGGTGAAGACAATTTCGTCGCCGGCCTTCAGCACGTCCGGATCACCGCCCGGCTGCAGTCCGATATAGCTCTCGCCGAGCAAACCACTGGTGAAGATGCCGGCCGAGGTGTCCGCCGGCAGGTCCTTGACCTTGCTGTCCATGCGCAGGGTCACGATCGATTCGAACTTCACCGGGTCCAGGTCGATGGAGGCGACCTGGCCGACGGTGACGCCGCCGATCTTCACCGGCGCCTGCTTGCGCAGCTGGCCGACCTGGGAGAAGCGCGCCTTCAGCTCGTAGCCCTGGCTGCCCCAGCTCCAGCGCTGGTTGGTCGAGGCCACCGCCAGCACCATCAGCGAGGCCAGGGCCAGCAGCAGGAAAGCGCCGACGGAGAATTCGAGTCTGGGACCGCGGATGGCCATGTGGATTACCTGATCGAGTCGTGGTGGCCGCGCGCGCCTGCGCACCGCCGGTGGAGGGGTTAGGTGAACAACATTGCCGACAGAACGAAGTTGAACATCAGCACCAGCAGCGAAGCGTTGACCACTGCACGGGTGGTCGCCACCGACGTGCCTTCGATGGTCGGCTCGGCATGGAAACCAACATAGGCGGCGACCAGCGCGGCGGTGCCGCCGAAGATCGCCGACTTCAGCATCGCCACGCCGAAGTCATCCCAGAAATCGACGCTGTTGCGCAGCGCCGACCAGAACACGCCATTGTCCAGGCCCAGCACGTGCACGGCCTCGAAGTAGCTGGCACTGATCGCCAGCGAGCAGAAGATGCCGGTCAGCAGCGGCACGGTCAGCACCGCCGCCCAGAAGCGTGGCGCCACGGCCTTGGCCACCGGGTCGATCGCCATCAGCTCCAGCGCCTTGATCTGGTCGGTGGCGCGCATCAGGCCCAGCTCGGCGGCGATCGAACTGCCGGCGCGGCCGATGAACAGCAGCGCGGTCAGCACAGGCGCCAGTTCGCGGTACAGCGACAGGCCAAGCAGGGTCGACAACGCGTCGGCCGCGCCGAAGGTGGTCAGCGTGCGGTAGCCCTGCAGGGTCAGCACCAGGCCGACGAAGGCGCCACCGACGGCGATGATCGGCAGCGAGCGCGCGCCGATCTTGTAGATCTCGCGGGTCAGCTCGGCCAGGAAATCACGGGTCGGCAGGGAACCGCGCAGCACGGTCAGCGAGAACAGCCCGGCGCGGCCCAGCGAGCGGGTGGCTTGGACGAACGGCATCAGGCAACCCTCGCGCGTGGCGCGGCATCGAACGGAATCGGGCCATCCGGCTGGCCATGCAGGAACTGCCGTAGCAGCGGATCCTGGCTGGACTGCAGTGCCTCGGGCGTCCCCTGGAACACGACGCCGCCATTGGCGATGGCGATCACCTGGTCGCAGATCGGCAGGGTCTCGTGCACGTGGTGGCTGACGATGATGCTGGTCAGGCCCAGGCTGTGGTTGAGGCGCTGGATCAGGCTCATGATCACCCCGGAGGCGATCGGGTCCAGCCCGGTCAGCGGCTCGTCGTAGATCATCAGCGGCGGGTCCAGCGCCAGCGCACGGGCCAGCGCCACGCGGCGCGCCATGCCGCCGGACAGTTCGCGCGGCCAGACGTCGGCGGCGGCCAGCAGGCCCACCGCATGCAGCTTCATCTCCACCAACCGGCGCAGCACGGCGGCCGGCAGGCGGGTATGCGTACGCAGCGGCAGGGCGACGTTCTCGGCCACGGTGAGGTCGGTCAGCAGACCATTGCCCTGCAGCAGCACGCCCACGCTCTTGCGCATCTCCAGCAGCGCGCTGCTGTCATGCGGGATCGACTTGCCGAACAGGGTGACGTCGCCGGCCACCGGTCGCAGTTCGCCGGTCAGCGCCGCCAGCAGGGTCGATTTGCCGCTGCCGGAGGGTCCGAGCACGGCGGTGATGCTGCCCTGCGGCACCTGCAGCGACACGTCACGCAGGATCGTGCGTCCGCTCCGGTCGATGCGGACGTTGGACAACTGCACCAGACTGGAGGTGGAAGCCGACATGGGCACCATTAACGTTTTTTAGACATCGAAGGATCGGGCCAGCCGGCTGAACATAAGCAGACTGGACGGTCCAGTATTGTTGCACGGCAGGGCGTGGCGCAGGCCGGGACAATCGGCCGGCAGCCCGGAACAATCCGTACCGTCGATGGGCCGACCATTGAATACTGCCTGCCGTCCTGCACACTGTGCATGATGAGTGACCCAGGCAGCGATTTCCGCCTCTACCATTCCAACTCGCTGGACGTGCTGGCCGCGCTGCTGGCGCGCAACGTGCGTGCGCCGGTGCCAGGCCAGCCGTTGCTGGCGCCGGAAGTGGTGTTGATCCCGCAGGTGGCGATGCGCCGCTGGCTGCAAGCGACACTGGCCGCCGAATTCGGTGTCGCCGCCAACCTCGAATTCCTCACCCCGGGCGAGTTCGTGGCCCGCGCGCTGAAGGCCAACGTCAGCGGCGAGCAGGACGATCTGGACGCGGCCGGCCTGCATTGGAAGCTGTACCAGGCCCTGCGCGACCCGACATTGCTGGCGCAGCCACCGATGCGTGCGCTGCAGTCCTATCTTGCCGGCGGTGACGCATTGAAACCCTGGGCGCTGGCCGGCGAGCTGGCCTCGGTATTCGAGAAGTACCAGGCGTGGCGCCGTGACTGGCTGCTGCGCTGGGCAGCCGGTGCCGATCCTGCCGACCCGCAGGCGATCCTGTGGCGCACCATCACCCAAGGCCACGACTACCGCGCGCGCCGCATCCAGGAATACCTGGACCGTTTCGAAGGGGCCGGCCAACCGCTGCCGAAGGGCTTGCCACCGCGCATGTCTGCGTTCGCAACGCTCAACATCTCGCCCGACGTGCTGCGGGTGATGGCCACCCAGGCGCGGGTGGGCGAGCTGCATTTCTATATGCCTACCCCGGTGCAGTCGTACTGGGGCGACCTGCAGACGCTGGCCGAACGCCTGCGCAGCGGCGCACCGGACCCCTTCGGCGAAGCGGCCGGCGAGAACCGCCTGCTGGAAGCCTGGGGTGCGGCCGGGCGCGACTTCATGGCGGTGCTGGGCAGTTACGAGGTGGTGCATCCGGCCGGCGAAATCGCTGCCTATTCCGATCCGGAGGAGGACACCCGCCCGACCCTGGACGAAGGCGGCCTGTCCGACAGCCTGCTGCATCGCCTGCAGCGTGACCTGTTCCACCGCCGCGCGCTGCCCTCGGGCGAGCTGCGCGACGGCCTGCGCAGCGACGACCCCAGCCTGCAGGTGCATGCCTGCCATACCCGCCTGCGCGAGCTGCAGGTGCTGCACGACCAGCTGCGCAGCCTGCTGCAGGACCCGCGCTTCGACCCGCCGCTGCAGGCGCGCGAGATCGCGGTGCTGGCGCCGGACATCGATCCCTATGTGCCGTACCTGGAAGCGGTGTTCGGCGGTCGCGGCGGCGAGGAGGAACACATTCCGTATGCGCTGGCCGACAGCAGTCCGCTGGCCGGCGAGCCGTTGGCCGATGTGTTCGTGCACCTGCTGGGCCTGCCGGTCTCGCGCTTTGGCTTGAACGAAGTGCTGGACCTGCTGGCCAGCGCGCCGCTGGCCGAGGCGGCCGGGCTGGAAGCGGTGGACTTCGACCGCCTGCATGGCTGGCTGCAACAGGCCGGTGCACGCTGGGGCCTGGATGCGAAACACCGCAACCAGCACCAGGCACCGGCCGACGACGCCTACACCTGGCAGTTCGCGCTGGATCGCCTGGTACTCGGCCATGCCACCGGCAGCGAGGCCGACCTGGCCGGCGTGGCGCCGTGGATCGAACTGGAAGGCGGCGCGCTGGACGCGCTGGACCGGCTGCTGCGCCTGCTGCGCGTGCTGGCCATCTACCAGCGCCGACTGGGCGAGCTGCTGACCCCGGCGCAGTGGCGGCAACGCCTGCTGTCGCTGCTGGATGCACTGCTGCCCACCGCGCCCAGTTCCCCCAACAGCCAGCGCGCGCTGGAGCGCCTGCGCAAGCTGCTCAACCAGTTCGCCGAAGATGCCGCCAAGGCCGGCTTCGAGGAAGGCGTGCCGCCGGAGGTGGTGCGCGCGCACTTCGCCGGCGCGCTGGGCGAGGCCGATACGCGCGCACCGCTGCTGACCGGTGGCATCAGTTTCGGCCGCATGGTGCCGATGCGCCTGCTGCCGTTCCGGGTGATCTGCGTGCTCGGCCTCAATGATGGCGATTTCCCGCGCCGTGACCCCGCTGCCGGTCTCAACCAACTCACCGCCGAGCTGGATACGCCGCGCCGCCGTCCGGGCGACCGCTCCACCCGCGAGGATGACCGCTTCCTGTTCCTGCAGCTGTTCGCCGCCGCGCAGGAGGTGTTCTATCTCAGCTATCTCGGCGCCGATCCGCGCGATGGCAGCGCGCGCGAGCCGTCGGTGCTGGTCAGCGAACTGATCGATGCCGCCGCCGCGTATCACCTCGATCCGCCTACGGCGGTCCGCGACTTCACCGTGCGCCACGCCCTGCAGCCGTTCTCACCGGCGGCGTTTGGCGATGGCGATCCGCGTCGCTTCAGCTATCGCCGCCAGTGGCATCCGGCCGCCGGTCGCCTCACCGGCCAGCGCGGTGGCCTGCAGCCGTGGTTCGATGCACCGTTGCCGCCGCCGGCCGACGATGCGGTGGAAAACGAGGTCGCGCTCGATACCCTGCGCCGCTTCCTGTGCGACCCGGCCGGGCAGTTCCTCGCACAGTCGCTGGGCCTGCGCCTGGCCGACGAGGTCGAGGAGGTGGATGACCTGGAACCGCTGGTGCTGTCCTCGCGCGGGCCGGAAAAGCGCAGCGTGCAGGCGGCGGTAGTGCGCGCCACGCTCAGCGGCGATACCGAGCCGTTGTACCCGCGGCTGCGCGCGCGTGGCCTGCTGCCGTCGGGTCCATTGGGCGAGCGTCAGTTCGAGGTGGAGCAGTTGAAGACACGCCCGTATGCCAGTGCGCTGCTGGGCTGGATGCAGGGCGAACCACTGGAAAGCCGTCGCTACGAAGTGGACATCGATGGCGTGCGCCTGCATGGCCGCGTGGCCGATCGGCATCCGGAAGGGCTGGTGCGCCTGCGTGCCGGCACGCTCAATGGCAATGCAGTGATCCGCCACGGCCTGGACTGGCTGCTGGCGAACGCGGCGGGCGACGCGCTGCCGCTTGTGCAGTTCCATGATGGCGGCGACGCCGGTCCCGGCCCGCATGTACTGCCGACACTGAGCGTTCCCGCTGCACGTGCGGCGCTGCGTGCGCTGCTGCAGCTGCGCCAGCGTGGCCTGCGCGAGCCGCTGCGCTTTGCCCCGTACACCGGCTGGGTGCTGTACAACGCGCCAGCAGAAAAGCAGCGCAGCGAAGGCTGGAAGCAGTGGCACGGCAGCGACCGCAGCTGGGGTGAATCCAGCAGCGACGCCTGGCAGCTGCTGCTGCGGGGTGCCGACCCGTTCGCTACCGATGCCGGCTACGCTGACCTGCTGCGCAACAGCCAGCTGGTCTTCAGCGCGGTGCGCGAAGGCCGCGCTCTCGGCACCGAAGCACGCCAGGAGGGCAACGCATGAACACCGCCATCGCCGAAGACGGCCACGAATCCCTCAGCCGCGATCCCTATCTGGCGCTGCCGCTGGAGGGCATCCGGCTGATCGAAGCCAGCGCCGGCACCGGCAAGACCTTCACCCTGGCCACGTTGTTCACCCGCCTGGTGGTGGAGCAGGGCCTGCGCATCGGCCAGATCCTGGCGGTGACCTTCACCGATGCCGCCACCCAGGAACTGCGCAAGCGCATCCGCGAGCGCCTGGCGCTGGCCGCGCGCCTGGTCGACCTGGAAGCGGCCGACGGTGAAGCACCGGAGGTACGATTGACGCGTGGCGTGCTGCAGCGCCATCTGCGGGGCGGCACCGAGAGCGCCGCCGCACTGAAACGCCGCCTGCAGGTGGCCGCAGACGAGATCGATCTGGCGTCCATCTTCACCATTCATGGTTTCTGTACCCGCGTGCTGCGCGAGCATGCGCTGGAAAGCGGCCACACCTTTGATCCGCCGGAACTGCTGGCCAGCGACCGTGAACTGCTGGAGGAGCTCGCGGCCGATCTGTGGCGCGTACATGCCAACGACCCGGCCACGCTGGAGCCGCTGACCTGGCTGTGGTCCAACCCCGACGCGCTGGCCGCCGATCTGCGCGCGCTGCTGGGCACGCCGCCGCTGCATCCGCTGCCACGGCCGGCGGCGCTGGCCGATCCACGCCCGGCATTGCAGAGCGCGGCGGAAGCCCTGTCCGCAAGCGTGCGCGAGCATGGCGAGCAGTTCTTCATCGACCTCTGCGATGCCGTCGACAACAAGTGGCTCAACGGCGTGTCATACAAGCTGGGCTGGCTGCACCCGCTGGGCCGGCAGCTGCTGGCCTGGGCCGAGCGCGCCGACCCGCGCGAGCTGCTGGCCAGCGATCGCCTGCCGGCACTGCTGCCGGAGGTGCTGTCCGACAAGACCAACAAGAAATTCCCTGATCGCACGCCGTCGTCGCCATTGCAGGCGCCGTTGGCGCGCTATGTTGCGCTGCTGGCCGAACGCGATGCCTGGCTGCGTGGCACCGCGCTGGATTTCCTGCACACGCTTCGCGCCGAAGCCACGCAGCGCCTGCAGGCGCTGAAGCGTACGCGCCGGGTACAGACCTACGACGATCTGATTGATGGCGTAGCGCTCGCCCTGGAAGGCCCGCAGCGGCTGACGCTGGTCAGGCAACTGCGTGCGCAGTACCGCATCGCGCTGGTCGATGAGTTCCAGGACACCGACGATCGCCAGTGGGGCATCTTCCACACCGTGTTCGGAGATTCGCCGGAGGTGCGCGAACTCGGCCTGACGCCGGCGCTGTTCCTGATCGGCGACCCCAAGCAGGCGATCTACGGTTTCCGCGGTGGCGACATCCACACCTACCTGAAGGCCAAGCAGGTGGCGCAGCAGGCGCCGGTGCTGGACCAGAACTTCCGCTCGCGACCGTCTGTGTTGCGCGCGTTGCAGGCGCTGTACGACAACGGTGGCGAAGACGCCTTCCTGGAACGCGACATCCGGTTCGAGCCGGTGCGGCCCGGTGGCGTGCGCAGCGATGCGGACTACCTGCGCGCCGGCCAGGCCGCCAAGGCACTCACCCTGCGCGTGCTGCGCAGTAGCGGTGACAAGGCGATGAGCGCCGATGCCTCGCGCGATGCGGCGACCCAGGCCTGCGTCGCCGCGATTCACCAGATCCTGGTCGATGCGCGCGCGGGCAATGCCGTGTTGCGTGGGCGACCGGTGCAGCCCGGTGATATCGCGGTGCTGGTGCGCTCGCATCGCGAGGCCACTCTGGTACAGCGTGCGCTGGCCGCGGTCGGCATTCCCGCAGTGGCGGCCGGCAAGCAGAGCCTGTTCGCCACTGCTGAAGCCCGCGACCTTCGTGCGCTGCTGCTGGCACTGCTGCAACCGGCCGACGAAGGCCGCCTGCGTGCAGCGCTGGCCACCGTGCTGCTTGGCCAGCGGGCCAGCGCGATCGCAGCGATGGAACGCGAAGGTGACCTGCAACGAGGGTTCCAGGCACAGCTGCTGCATTGGCGCGAGCGCTGGCAGCGCGGCGGACCGTTCGCAGTGATTGCCGATGTCTGTGCCGCACAGGGTGAACGCCTGCTGGCGCTGATCGATGGCGAGCGCCGCCTGACCAATTACCTGCAGCTGGGTGAACTGCTGCAGGAGGCCTCGGCGCAGGCGCTGGGCATGCATGGCCTGCTGGACTGGCTGCAGGGGCAGATGGCCAGTGCCGACCGGGATGACGAGCAGCAGCTCCTGCGCCTGGAGTCGGATGCGCGCCGCGTGCAGATCATCACCCTGCACAAGAGCAAGGGCCTGGAGTATCCGCTGGTGTTCCTGCCCTTCGTCGGCATCGACGGCGGCGCGCCGAACACCGCCTCGCACTGCACCGTGCACTTTGGGGGCCAGCGCCAGCTGCACTGGAAGCTGGACAAGGACGAGGCCTGGGAAGCGGCCAACGCGCAGCGTGAGCGCGAGCAGCGTGCCGAGGATGCGCGCCTGCTCTATGTAGGACTGACCCGCGCCGAGCATGCGCTGTGGATCGCCGTGGGTGATCTGGCCGGGCTCGGCAGGACGCGTCTGGCGCCACTGCTGGGTGACCTGCAGGCGCTGCGCGCGCATGCCGATGTGCATATTGATGACAGCGAGGCACCAGCCTCGCTGCCGCAGCTGGCGGCCGAAATGGAAGGTGACCTGCCGGCGGTACGTGCACTGACCCGGCGCGTGCCGCATGACTGGTGGGTGTACAGCTTCACCCAGCTGGCGCATGCCGATGCGGGCGCTGGCAGTGATATTGAAGCCGCCGCCACCGAGCTGCCGGCACCGGCCGCCGATGAACCGGCCGGCCCGGAGCTGCCGCTGGAACCGGCGCTGCCCGAACCCACCGCCGTCGTCGAAGACAGCGCGCCGATCGACCCGCGCTTCATGGGCAGCCGCTTCGGCAACGTGCTGCACGAGGCGATGGAGAACGTCGACTTCGCTGCCTGGGGTGACTGGCAGCCGGGCCGGGAGGCGCCCGAGGGACAGGCCGAGGTGCTACGCAAGGCGCTGCATGACGAAGGCTATGCCGACGTCGACCTGGACGATGGCGTGGCCGTGCTGGTGCCGCTGGTCGGCCACACGCTCACCGTGCCGCTGCCCGAAGGCGGCGCCCTTTACAGCCTGGGCGAAGGCGAGCGGCGCGCGGAAATCGACTTCCATTTCGCCATCGAGCCGACCACGGTGCCTGCGCTGCTGCAGGTGCTGCATGCCCACGGTGTTTCCAGTGGTCGTCGAGGCTTCGGCCAGCGCCGCCGCCTGGAAGGGCTGATGACCGGCATGATCGACCTGACCTACGTGCGCGACGGGCGCTGGTACGTGCTCGACTACAAATCCAATCGTCTGCCCGGCTACAGCCAGGACCTGCTGGCCATCGCCATGCGCCACAGCGAGTACGACCTGCAGGCGCTGATCTATACCGTGGCGCTGCATCGCTGGCTGCGCTTCCGCCTGGGCGCGGCCTACGACTACGAGCGTGACATGGGCGGCATCCGCTACCTGTTCTGCCGCGGCCTCGATGGCACCGGCAACGGCGTGCATGTGGACCGTTTCCCGCTGGCGCTGGTGGATGCACTGGATGCGTTGTTCGCCGGTGGCGAACAGGCCCAGGCCGAACTGGCCGCACGTGCCCGTGGGGCCGGCGCATGAGCCTGCTGAAGGAACTGCACCAGAAGGGCCTGCTGCGCACCCTCGACCACGCGTTGGCGACCAGCCTGATGCGGCTGCGCGGCGACACGCCGGAGAGCGTGGCGCTGGCGGCGGCGCTGGCCTCGCTGGCGGTGGCGCAGGGCCACGCCGGCTTCGATCCGGCGCAGCCGCAGCGCCTGCTGGAAGGGGTGCCCGAGTGGCCCGCCTCGCAGGACTGGCTGGCACAACTGCGCGCATCGCCTTGGGTGGCTATACCCGAGCAGGCCGACGCCATCGCCGAGGATGCGCCGCTGGTGCTGGAGAACGGCCTGCTCTACCTGCGCCGCTACCGCGAGTACGAACGGCAGTTGGCCGCCGGGCTGCAGCGCATCGGCCGGCATCCGCTGCCGGCACCGGACATGGCCGCGCTGGCACCGTTGTTCGCGCAGCTGTTCCCGCAGGCACTGGGCAGCGAGGATCACCAGGCCCGTGCCGCCGGCGTGACCCTGCGCCATCCGCTGGCGCTGGTGACTGGCGGCCCCGGCACCGGCAAGACCACCACCATCGCGCGCCTGTTGCTGCTGCTGGCGGCGCAGGCGCGGCATGCCGGCCAGCCGCTGCCCGAAGTGGCGCTGGCCGCGCCTACCGGACGCGCCGCCGAGCGCATGGCCGAGAGCCTGCGTCTGGCCGTGCAGCGCCTGCAGGAGAACGGCGTGGACCCGGCGCTATGCGCGGCATTGCCCAGTACCGGCACCACCCTGCATCGCCTGCTCGGCGTGATCCCGGATTCGCCGCGCTTCCGCCACCACGCCGACAACCCGCTGCCGGTGGACGTGGTGGTGGTCGACGAAGCCTCGATGATCGATCTGCCGATGATGGCCAAGCTGGTCGACGCGATCGCCAGCGGCACCCGCCTGATCCTGCTTGGCGACCCCGATCAGTTGCCCTCGGTCGAAGCCGGTGATGTGCTCAGCGCGATCCTGCGCGCCAGCGGTGATGGCATCGGCACCCGCGCCGATGATGCGCAGGCACTGCAGGGTCTGTTGGCACCGGCCACGTTGCAGCCGCGGGCCACGCCGCGCGCCTTCGCCGGCCGCCGCGTGCAGCTGCAACGTGGTTACCGGCAAAGCGATGCGCTGGACCTGGCACCGCTGGCGCATGCCGTGCGCGAAGGCGACAGCAGCACCGCATTGCAGCTGCTGCGCGGTGGGTCGCTGGCAGGCGTGCATTTCCACGAAGGCGAGGCCGATCCATTGCGTGGCCAGCGCGAGCACCTGCTGGGCCACTGGCGTGCACTGGCCGACGCGGCCGATCCAGTGCTTGCCTTGCAGCAGGCCGGGCGCCTGCGCGTGCTGACCGCGTTGCGCGAAGGCCCGCAGGGTGCGCGCGGGCTCAACAGCCGCATCGAACAGCTGCTGGCTGGCAACACCCCGGGCTACTTCCAGGGCCGCCTGCTGCTGGTCACCGAGAACAGCTACCGGCACCGCCTGTTCAACGGCGATATCGGCATCTGCCTGCGCGATGGCAGCGGCGCGATGGTGGCCTGGTTCCCTGGCGACAGCGTCGATCAGCCGCGCGCCTTCCACCCGGCCGCACTGCCCGCGCACGAAAGCGCCTTTGCGATGACCGTGCACAAGGCGCAGGGCTCGGAGTTCGATGAAGTGTGGTTGCAGCTGCCGCGCCAGGACAGCCGCGTGCTGTCGCGCGAGCTGGTCTACACCGGCCTGACCCGCGCCCGCCAGGTGCTGCATGTGGCAGGCAGCGCAGAGGTGCTGCAGGCCGCGTTGAAACGCCACGCCAGCCGATTGGGTGGCCTGGCCTGGCGGCTGGGTGCGGAAGCGGTGGCCGAAGCACCGGCGCGCATCGAACAGCCCACGGTGCAGGGCCAGTTGTTCTGAATCGGGGTCGGATCCCGTTCCCATCGGGAACGGGCTCTGACCCCTTCACCTGATCGCCAGGCAGAAGCAGTCGAGCATGGCTCGACTTTACAACAGCGTACTTCGATCATTCCGACGTTCATCCACGCATGCCGTGGATCTACCGTGTCGACCAAGGTCGACACCCACCAGAGCAGAACGCCGTGCCGGCAGATCGCAGGAAACTGTCGACGGCGGGGTGGGTCCGGTTGAGGGGGCGTGAGCCGCATGGGCCCGAGGCATGCCTCGGGCGGGTTGGGCAGGACGCCCAACCCCGGTCTTGCCGTGTGCGCAGGACAGCGCACACGAGCAAGCGGCGACCGAGCTTACATGGGTGAGGGCGCTTTGCTTGCGAAGCACTGCTTCGCAAGCGCCCGAACGCACAGCCGCCAGGGGCTGGGCCGGGCCCCGAAGGGGGACTTGCAGCGCCCCCCGCAGCCGGACCCGCCCCGCCAACCACGGATAGCGCGCATTTGACGTTGCCGTTGATTCGGCAGGTGCAAGGCGCAGCCCTGCCGCCACACCTATTCCGCGATCAGCACCAGCCCATCCGGGAACACGATCGCCGCTTCATCAGCACTCACGTCGAAGAAGCCCACGCCGTGCTTCTCGGCCAGGTCCTGCACGCGGCCGTGCGCGCGCTCGGCCACCGAATAGGCAAACGCGCCGTAGATCACCTCGCGGCCGATGCTGTACTCGGTCACCTCGGCACGGTCGTCATCGTCGTTGCTCAATGGGCCGTTCATCGGCGGGAAGTCCTGCGCCATCTCCGCGAACCACGCCTGCAGCGCCGGGCTGCTGACCGCCGGGTCGTCATACTCGTGGCGCTCGTTCCACTGCGTCTGCTTCTCAAACCAGGCGATGAAGGCTGCCGCCTCGCGTGGCGCGGCGCTGGCCTCGAACACCATCATGTCGTAACTCATTGGAGCTTCCTGTGCGGAGCGGGGGTCAGAGCCTTCGCCCGCGGCGAAGGGTCCGACCCCGGCAATGGGTCCTGTGACTGCACAGGGTATCGCGCTACGGCTGTCCGGCTGCACTCATCGCCAAGCCCGGCGCCAGCGCCTTCGCCTCCGGGAACAGCGCGAAGCGCAGGCCGATCAGGCCCATCAGGGCTTCATCGCGGGCCTTGCAGGCGGCCACGCTACCGACCCGGCCCAGCGAAGTATCCAGCCGCTCGCGCAGCGCCTCGGCCGCCACAATCGGTTTGCGCGCAGCGATCTGCCGCCGGTAGTGCACGGCGACCTCTTCCAGAATGTGCTCGACCGCCTCGCGGCTGCGCTCGGGCAGTTCCAGCCGGGCGCGGCGCAGCTGCAGGATGTTCAGGCCGATGCGTGCTTCATTGAGCATATCCACCGAGGCGATGTCGCTGCCCTCCGGCGTCGCCGCCAGACGCGGCGCGAGCAGGCCCAGCAGATCGAGCATGCGCGCAGCGAAGCGCTGGCGGTCCTGCTGGCCACGTCCTTCGGCGGCTTCGGCCAGCGTGGTCCAGCCCTGCCGCACCAGCCGGCGCGCGGTCCACTCGGCACCCACCGAACGGAACAGGCGCGTCATCACTACCGCAAAGCCAATGCCGATGAACATCGCGATGGACGAGTTGAGGAAGGTCTGGATGTTGGCACTGTAGGTATTCTGCAGGCTCAGCAGCGCGGCCAGGTTCACGGTCAGTGGCAGCGCGAACAGCGCGCTCTTGGGGTGGTGCAGCATCAGCCCCAGCGGCAGGAACGCCACCGCCAGCACCAACGCCAGCAGGCCGAAGTCGTGCACCGCCGGGAACACGCCGAACAGGTACACGCCGGCCACCACCGAGGCGACCATCGCCCACACCAGGAACGACACCATGCTCGGCGCCGGATCGTCCTGTGCGGCGAAGAACGCGGCGGTCACTGCGGCCATCATCGCGCCGTTGCCACCGCCTTCCCACCCCAGCGCGATCCACAGCACGCAGTAGCTCATCAGTGCCACGCCGGCACTGAGCGCGGAGAACAGCGCCATGCCGTAGTCGACGTGCTTGTCGGCGGCCACGCGTTCGGTGCGGATGCGGTAGTGCGCACGGTCCAGCGGCGCGGTGCCCTGGTCGATCGCGTGCTGCAGGGTGCGGCAGTCCTGCCACAGGTCCACCAGTTCCTCCAGGCGCAGCAGCAGGCTGGCCAGCTGCAGGTGCTGCAGGTCGCGGTCCACCTGCGGCTTCAACGCACTGATACGCGCGCGCAGGCGCGCGTACTCGCTGGCGTTGGTGGGCCCGTCCAGCCAGTCATGGATGTCGTCGACCAGCGCCGGCAGGCCTTCCGGCAGGGCCTGGCCATCGCTGCGCAGTGCGCTCAGGCGATCGGCAATCGAGGACAGCACCGGCAACAGCAGCAGCATGCGTTCGCGCAGCCGCTCCATCGACACGGCCGAACCGGCATGGCGCGGGTCGTCGCGGCGCAGGAACTCGATCAGCGCCTCGAACTGCACCAGGTCGGCGGCGAGCCGGTTGCGCGGCGCGTGCGCGCGGCCGCGTTCGAGGATCTGCCGGCACCACTGCGCCGCGTCCTCCATCCAGTTGCCGATGCGGGCGCGCAGCATCGGGCGTACCGAGGCCGGGAACAGCAGCGAAGCAAACAGCACTGCCACCACGGTGCCGAGGATGATCTCCTCGCTGCGGGCCACCACGGTGTCGAAGATGGTCTCCGGCGAGGTCACGGCCGGGAAGCCGATGAAGGCGGTGGTGTAGCCGGCCAGCAGGAACGCGTAACCGCGCGGGCCGCGGTTGAGCAGGGCCATGAACAGGCACCCGGCCAGCCAGATCGACATCGCCGCGCTCAGCACCAGCGGCGTTTCCACCAGCGCCGGCAGCACCAGCAGGGTAGCCAGGCCGGCCACCAGGGTGCCAACGATGCGGTACACGCCCTTGGCGCGGGTTGGGCCCAGCAGCGGCTGGCTGACGATGTACACCGTGCCCATCGCCCAGTACGGGCGCGACAGGTTGCCGGCCATGGCGATGTACAGCGCGGCCACCGCGGCCAGGTAGGTCTTGATCGAGAACAGCCAGGCCTGGCGATCGGTCAGCGCGTTCATGGCTTACTTCGCCGAGGCCTGTGCGGTGGACGGCGCGGGCGGGGCAACCGATGCCTGCCAGCCGCCACCCAGCACCAGGAACAGATGGATCTGGTCGCGCGAGACCTGCGCTTCGGCGGCGGCCAGGGTGGCGTCGCTGGTGGCCAGGCTGCGGTCGGCATCCAGGCTGGACAGGTACGGCGTACGGCCACCCTGGTACAGCCGGCGGTTCTGCTCGGCGGCCAGTGCGGCCTGCTCCTGCGCGATGCGCAGCGACTGCAGCCGGCGCAGGTCCTGCGCATAGCGGTCCAGCGCGGTCTGGGTCTCGCGCAGCGCCTGCAGCACGGTGTGGTCGAACTCGGCCAGCGCGGCATCGGCACCCGCCTCGGCGGCGTGGATGCGTGCGTGCGTGCCGGACGACGGCAGCGTCCACGAGATCAGCGGGCCGATCGACCACTGCTGGGTCATCGGCGTGCCGAAGTCTTCCAGCAGGCCGGCGGCACCCACCGAGGCACCCAGGCGGATGTCCGGGTACAGCTCGGCGGTGGCGACCCCAATCCGCGCCGTGGCCGAGGCCAGCTTGCGCTCGGCCTGGCGCACGTCCGGGCGGCGCTGCAGCAGCGCCCGGCCATCACCGACCGGCAGCGGCTGCGCCAGGCCGGGGGCGTGCGCACAGTCGATCACGCCGGCTGGCAGCTGGCCCGGGGTTTTCCCAAGCAGCGCGGCCAGCGAATAGGCGGCCGCCGAACGCTGCGCGCGTAGCGGCGGCAGTGCCGCCTCCAGCAGTGCCACCTGCGCATTGGCGCGGGCCAGTTCCGGCGGCGTGCCGCGGCCGGCCGCGATCAGGCGCTCGGTGACCGTGCGGCTGCGCTGCTGCAGCTGCAGCGAATGCTCGGCCACGTGCAGTTCGTGGTTGGCGTGGCAGATTTCCAGGTAGCTGTCGGCGACCTGCGCGACCACGCTGACCTGGGCCAGGTCGCGCGCCGCAGCAACCGACTGCTCGTCGGCACGCGCTGCCTCGGCGCCGCGCTTGAGCTTGCCGAACAGGTCGAACTGGTAGCTGACCGCGAACTTGCCATCGGCCAGGTTTATCACCGGCAGCTCGTGCTCCTGCAGGAACGATTCGGCCGACAGCTGCGCGCGGCTGACACCGGCCTCGGCCTCGTACTCGAAGCCACCGGCGTCCAGCGCCTGTTCGTACACCGCCGCGGCACGACGCAGGTGTGCATCTGCGGCCTTCAGTTCCACGTTGTCACGCAGCGCCTGGGTGATCAGGCCGTCCAGCACCGGGTCGTTGTACAGCGACCACCAGCGGTCGGGCAGCGCCTGGTTGGCGGCAATCTGCGGGTTCTGCGTATCGATGAAGGCTGTATTGGCCTCCGGGCGCTTGAAGGCCGACCCTTCCGGCAGGGCGTAATCCGGGCCGACGGTCCTGCAGGCCGCCAGGCTGGCCAGCGCAACGATCAGACCGAGACGGGGCAGGGCGGCGTTCACAGGCCCGCCTGTGTCGGCGCAGTGCCGGCCTTGTCGTTGTGCGGATGGCGGCCGGTGTCCACGGTCACCGTGGCGGTACGGCCGGCGATCAGTTCCACGCCCTTGGGTACTTCGTCGATGGCGATGCGCACCGGAATGCGCTGTGCCAGCCGCACCCAGTCGAAGGCCGGGGTCACGTTCGGCAGCAGGGTGCTGCCGTTGCTGCGGTAGCGGTCCTCGATGCCGGCGGCGATGCTTTCCACGTGGCCACGCAGCGGGGCCGACTCGCCCATCAGGCGGATGTCCACGCTCTGCCCCGGGGCCACGCCGCGCAGGCGGGTTTCCTCGAAGTAGCCATCGATGCGGAACGAGCCGGTATCCAGCAGCGCCAGTACCGGCTTGCCGGCCACCACGTAGTCGCCTACGCGCAGGGTGCGGTCGTTGACCCGGCCATCGGCCGGCGCGCGCACCTCGGTGCGGCCCAGGTTGAGCTCGGCCAGGTCGACCGCCGCCTGTGCGGTGGCCAGCGCAGCCTGTGCGGCCTGCAACTTGGCGCGGCGCACTTCGGCGTCCTCGGCGGCGACCAGGTCCTGCAGGCTGCGGTCACGGCCGATCTCGCGGCGCAGCTGCGCCACCGATGCCTGGCGCTCGGCCAGGTTGGCGCGGGCCTGCTCCAGCGCGATGCGGTAGCGGGCGCGATCGACCACGAACAGCAGGTCACCCTTCTTCACCGCCTGGTTGTCGGCCACCTGCACCGTTTCCACCAGCCCGGACACGTCCGGCGCCACCTGCACCACGTCGGCACCGACATGGGCATCGCGGGTCCATGGCTCATCCATGTAATAGACCCACAGCTGGCGCAGCACCAGCAGGGCGATGATCACGGCTGCGCTGGTGAGCAGCACCGGCAGGGTCTTCTTCACGATCTTGTTCACGATTGCATCCAACGCAGGAAGTGGAACAGCAGGCCAAGCACGATCCCGTACAGGGCCAGGTTGAACAGCGCCGGGTGCCATACGTGGCGATAGGCGCCGGCACGCTGCAGCAGCGCGTGCAGGCCGCTGTTGACCAGGTAGGCCAACAACATCAACCCGAGCAGGGTCGGGACGAATACTCCGTGGAGACTGAATTCACCGGGCATCGGTAGGGGCGGGGGCGAGGTGGGGGGAGGGGAGGAACAGCGAAACAACGACAACGGGCAAAAGCCGCTGGCGTGTGCACGGCAGCGGCGGTGTCCAGGGGCAGCGGTCTTACGTGATGCGGTCGGCGGCCTCGGCCAGCAGGCGCCATGCCTTCAGCACGGCGTGCAGTTCATCCATGGAAAGCTCGCCGAACACGTCCTGGCGCAGGCCGATCAACTGGTCTTCCAGCTCGCTGACCAGCGCATGGCCTGCGTCGGTCAGCCACAGCAGGTTGGCGCGGCGGTCGCTGGCGTCGCTCTCGCGGCGGACCAGGTCGCTGGCGCACAACTTGTCCAGCAGGCGCACCAGCGAGGGTCCTTCCATGCCCAGCTGCTGCGCCAGCGCCACCTGACGGATGCCACCGCCGGAGCGGCCGATCATCAGCAGCGGCATGGTGCAGGCGGTGGAGATGCCGTAGCTGCCGAGCCGGCTGTCGGCCAGGCGCTGCCACTGCCGCCCTGCGTACAGCAGGCCGGAGCTGAGCTGCATCTGCAGCACGGTGCGCTCGTCGAGGGGGCGGTCCATAAGAGATAGATAGGATACTACTAATTTCATTCCTATCAATAGGTTTTTCTGAATGGGTGGGTGTAGTGAGGAAAGCGTTGCGCCTGCCTGGTGTCGGGTGGGGCAGCGGGCGCCGGACGGTGCAGGACACGCCGTGAACCCATCCTTGGGGGCTCGGCCGCGGCATCCATGCCGCGGACGGTCCTGCCCCGCCCGGCCCCCGCTGCCTTCCCATCCCCCCGCGAGCGCGGCGGGTTGGCTCTTAGAAGCAAGCGCAGAAGCAGTGCGGACCAACGGTCCGCACCCACCAAAGCACAAAACACCACAGCAGCGGCGCGCCGCTTCCGAAGCCATGAACCCCCGCTTTTGCCCCCGCTTTCGGGCGGTCCGGCCGCGCCCGCGGGAAACTGTCAGGGATGGGGAAGGGCGGCAGGGCAGGACCGTGAGGCGCATGGATGCGCCGACCGAGCCCCCATGGACGGGTTTACGGCGTGTCCTGCGCAGCCCCCTCTCCCACTCCAAACCGTTAGCAACGACGCGCCAACAACGCCCCCCGATGAACCGTCCCAACAGGACGACCCACCCCCCGGTCGGGTACGATGCTCGCCCCCCGTTCGGGACGCTGTACGCAATGAGCAAGAACAACGAAAAGGCCGCCCCGCAGGGCGACGTGACCCAGGACCAGGCCGAGGATGCCGTGCGCACCCTGCTGCGCTGGGCCGGTGAGGACCCGTCCCGTGAAGGCCTGCTGGATACCCCCCGCCGTGTCGCCGAAGCCTATGGCGACTGGTTCAGCGGTTACCGCGACGACCCGCGCGCCTACATGGAGCGGACCTTCGAGGAAGTGGCCGGCTACGACGAGCTGATCGTCCTGCGCGACATCGAGTACGAAAGCCACTGCGAGCACCACATGGCCCCGATCATCGGCCGCGTGCACGTCGGCTACCTGCCGGCCGGCAAGGTGGTGGGCATCAGCAAGCTGGCCCGTGTCGTCGAAGCCTACGCCCGCCGTTTCCAGGTGCAGGAGAAGATGACCGCGCAGATCGCCCAGTGTATCCAGGATGTGCTGCAGCCGATCGGCGTCGGCGTGGTCGTCGAAGGCGCCCACGAGTGCATGACCACCCGCGGCATCCACAAGCGCGGCGTCAGCATGGTCACCTCCAAGATGCTGGGCAGCTTCCGCGACGACGCGCGCACCCGCGCCGAGTTCCTGCGCTTCATCGAAGTGGGCGGCAAGCGCTGAGCCGCTTGCCCGCACCACGCCGGCTCCTGCAGGCCGGCATGCCCACGGCTGTCCACGCGGCAGCTGTGCATGGCGGTTTGTCCCTGTCAGCCCTACAGACTTCTTTCGCTGCATGAAGCATCGCGAACGCATTGCCCGTTATCGCCACCTGCGCGAACAGCCCCAGTGGAAGCTGCTTGCCGCCGACCACGCTCCGGAAATCATCGGCCTGCTGCAGGGCCTGCTGATGGACGGCGAGCGCACGTTGCCGTCCTCGGTACTGAACGAGCGACTGCAGCGCGCGCTGGACCAGCTGGCCGGCGATGAACTCTCGCGCGAGCTGCCGCGCACCGCGCAGGCCTACATCGCGCACTGGCTGGCCCAGGGCTGGCTGGAACGCCGTCTGCCCGAAGGCGCCGACCAGGAGCAGTACGAGCTGGCGACCGCGGCACTGCAGGCGATCCGCTTCGCCGACGGCCTCGAGCAGGCCCGCGTGGCCGCCACCGAAAGCCGCCTGGCGCTGGTCATTGAACAGCTCTCGGCGCTGGCTGCGCAGACCGAAGCCGATCCCGATGCGCGCCTGTCCGCGCTGCACGACGAGCGCGACCGCATCGATGCCGAAATCGCCCGGGTCGGTACCGGCCGCGTGGTTGCGCTGGACGGCAAGCGCGCGCTGGAACGCACCCGCCAGATCATCGGCCTGGCCGACGAGCTGACCGAGGACTTCCGCCGCGTGCGCGATGACTTCGAGCAGCTCAACCGCGATTTCCGCGAACGCATCATCGACGACGAGGGCGAGCGCGGCGATGTGCTGTCGCAGCTGTTCGAAGGTGTGGATGTCATTGGCGAAAGTGACGCCGGGCGCAGTTTCCAGGCCTTCTGGCGCCTGCTCAACGACGCCGAACAGAGTGCCCAGCTCGATGCCGCGCTGGAAGCGGTGCTGGCGCGCGGCTTCGCCCGCCGCCTGGACCGCAACGAACGCAACTTCCTGCGCAGCTTCACCAGCACCATGCTCGAGCGCGGTGGCCAGGTGCACGACGTCCTGCAGAACTTCGCGCGCAGCCTGCGCGGCTTCGTGCAGAGCCGTGGCTACCTGGAACAGCGCCGCCTCAACCAGTTGTTGAAGCAGGCGCAGTCCGAAGCGCTGGCCCTGCGCGACGAATTCCCCGCACAACGCGGCATCGGCCGCGACCTGCAGCTGACCACCAGCCGCCTGCGCTCGTGGTCGCAGTGGAAGCTGCATGATCCGCGCAGCGCCCAGGTCGACGGCAATGTCGAGTACAACGACGCGGCCGCGATCAGCCTGGAGAGCGTCGGCGACCTGGTCGCTTCGTCCGAAATCGACTTCCGCACCCTGCGCCGCGACCTGCACGACCTGCTCGACGCACAGCCGCGGCTCAGCATCGCCCAGGCCCTGTCGCAGCGCGAGGCGCCGCAGGGTCTTGGCAGCGTCATCGGCTATCTGTCGCTGGGCACGCGCTTCGGCAACGTGGTCGCCGGCGAGCAGGAGCTTGCGCAATGGCGTGGTGGCGACGGCCAGGTCCGTCGCGCCCGCATCCCGCTGGTTTGGTTCACCCAGGAGAGACGCCATGAGCTGGCATGAAGATCCCATCGACGCAGCGCAGGCCGACGTGGCGGAAGACGCCTACGAGGCCGAACCGGTGGCGGCCGTGGCGCAGCCCCGCCGTGGCAACGACGTCTATTACCTCGGCGACACCGGGCGCCTGCCGCTGGATGCGCGCCGCGCGCTGTGCCAGCTGCTGATCGGCCCCAGCATCGACCAGCTGCGCCACGCCAAGCTGTGGCCGGCACTGATCCGCAGCGAAGCGGCCATCCGCTCGTCGCTGGCGGACCTGTTCCTGGAACTGGTGCTCGACCGTGACAGCGGCGTGGCGTTCACCCGCCAGGCCGATACCGAAGACGTCGACGCGCCGGTGCTGCTGCGCACCTCGCCGCTGACCTTCATCGACTCGGTGCTGTTGCTGTACCTGCGCCAGCAGCTGGCCGAAGCCGATGCGCGCGGCAACCGCGCGGTGGTCGCCGATGCCGAAATGGCCGAAGCACTGGCCATCTACGAAAAGAACCTGTCCACCGACCGCGCCGGCTTCAACCGCCGCGTCGCCTCGGCGGTGCAGAAGATGAAGGACAACCACATCCTGACCCGCCTCAGCGGCCAGGAAGACCGCCACGAAGTCTCGCCGGCGCTGAAGCTGCTGTTCTCCGCCGAAGACGTGTCCCAGCTCTCGGCGGTCTACCGCCAGCTGCGCGAAACCCCGGCCGCCGAGGCCTGAGAGACCCGACCATCGCATGGCTATCTCCAAGCACACTCCCGCCCTGTTCAACGAAGGCCTGCCGGACCCGCGCCTGCAGCAGTTCCGCATGCGCCGCCTGCAGGTGCACAACTGGGGCACCTTCAACGGCCTGACCGAAGTACCGATCGCCGAGCGCGGCTTCCTGTTCGTCGGACGTTCCGGCTCGGGCAAGTCGACACTGCTCGATGCCATGTCCGCGCTGCTGACGCCGCCGGCCATCGTCGACTTCAACGCTGCTGCGCGTGAAGCCGAGCGCAGTGGCCGCGACCGCAACCTGGTGTCCTACGTGCGTGGCGCGTGGGCTGACCAGCAGGACAGCGGCACCGGCGAAATCGCCACCCAGTACCTGCGCAAGGGCGCCACCTGGACCGCACTGGTGCTGGAATACCGCGCCGGCGATGGCCGCGTGGTCAGCCTGGTGCGCCTGCTGTGGATCTCCGGCAACGGCACCTCGGCCGGTGACGTGCGCAAGCACTACATGATTGCCGAGCGCCCGTTCGACATCGCCAAGGATCTTGGTGGGTTCGACCTGGACCTGCGCAAGCTCAAGCAGAAGCTGTCCGACCTGCACCACTTCGACACCTTCTCCGGCTACGCCGAGCGCTTCCGCGACCTGCTCGGCATCGACAACGAGATGGCGCTGCGCCTGCTGCACAAGACGCAGTCGGCGAAGAACCTGGGCGACCTCAACGTCTTCCTGCGCGACTTCATGCTCGACACGCCGAAGACCTTCGACGCCGCCGAGCGCCTGGTCAGCGACTTCGCCGAGCTCGATGGCGCGCACCAGGCGGTGGTCACCGCCCGTCGCCAGGTGGAGACCCTGCTGCCGGCACGCGCCTACTACAACGACCTGAAGGAAATGCACCGCCGGCGCGGCGACGACGAAGCCCTCAAGCTCGGCGTCGACAGCTTCCGTGAAAGCCGCCGCCAGGCGCTGATCGAAGCGCGCCTGCGCGAGATGGACGTGCGTGACCGTGGCCTGCTCGGCGAAGAAGCCCAGCGCCGTGCCGCACTGGACAATCACACCGAGCGCCTGGCCGAACTGGAACTGCAGCGCCGCCAGCAGGGCGGTGAGCGCATCGAAGAACTGGAACGCGAGCAGGGCCGCGCCGAAGCCGAGCGCGACCGCCGCCAGGCCAAGCGCGAGCAGGCAAGCCTGGCCGCGCAGCAGCTGGGGGCCGAACTGCCGGACGACGCACACGGCTTCGCCGAACTGGTCGAGCGCGCACAGAACGAGCTGCAGGACCGACAGCGCGCCTCTTCGGCGCTGGACGATGCGATCAGCGATCGCCTGGGTGGCAAGCGCGATGACGAGCGCCGCTTCGGCGAAGTCCGTGCGGAACTCGAAGCGATGCAGCGCACGCCCTCCAACATCCCGGCGCCGATGCAGAAGCTGCGCGCGCGCCTGGCCGAGGAAACCGGCATCGCTGAAGCGGCGCTGCCGTTCGTCGGTGAACTGATCCAGGTCCGCTCGGAAGAGCAGGGCTGGCAGGGTGCCATCGAGCGCGTGCTGGGTGGCTTCGCGCTGTCGCTGCTGGTCGACGACAAGCATTACAACGACGTCGCCGAGTGGGTGAACCGTACCCACCTGGGCATGCGCTTCACCTACTACCGCGTGCGCCGCAACGATGATGCGTTCGCCCGTGAGCCGTCGGCGAAGTCGCTGCTGCACAAGCTGGAACTGCGCGAACACGTGTTCGAAAGCTGGCTGCGCCGCGAGCTCGGCAAGCGATTCGACTACGAGTGCGTGGACGCCAAGCAGCTGCGCAACGTCGACCGCGGCATCACCCGCGAAGGCCAGGTCAAGCATCCGGGCGACCGTTTCGAGAAGGATGACCGCAGTGCGGTGGGCGACCGCCGTCGCTGGATCCTTGGTTTCAACAACCACGACAAGGTGGGCGCCTTCGAGCGCGAAGCTCAGGAACTGGCCAAGCGCATCGCCAGCTGCGAGACCGACATCGCGCGCCTGCGTGGACAGCGTGACCGCGACAACGAACGCCGCCTGGCCTGCCACGAGCTGGTCAGCATCAGCTGGAACGAGATCGACATCGCCGCCCCGCAGCAGCGCCTGAGCGACATCGAGGCCACGCTGCGCGACCTGCGCCAAGGCAATGCCGACCTCGCCAAGCTGGCCAAGCAGATCGACGCCGTGCGCGCCGACATCGAGCAGGCCCGCCGCACCTATGAAGACGTCCGCGTCGAGCGCGGGCAGCTGGTCAAGGAACGCGATCGCCTGGACCGCGCGCGCCAGCAGAGCCGTGCGCTGGTGCTGCCGAGCCTGGCCCAGGAGCAGGAAGCCGGCCTTGCCGAGCGCCTGCAGGAGCAGGGTCCGCTCAGCCTGGAAACGCTGGAAGCGCACATGCGCCAGGTCAGCAACGCGCTGAACGAGCAGCTGTCGTCCTCGCAACAGGACCTCAACCGCATCGAGAACCAGCTGATCGGCTGCTTCCGTCGCTTCATCCAGCAATGGCCGGAGGAATCGGGCGACTTCACCGTGTCGGTGGCCTCGGCCGAGGACTTCCTCGCACGCCTCGAACGACTGGAGCGCGATGGCCTGCCGCAGCACGAAGAGCGCTTCTTCGATCTGCTGCAGAACCAGAGCAAGAACAACCTGCTGGCCCTGCAGCGCCACAGCGCCGAGGCCCGCAAGTCGATCGGCCAGCGCCTGGATGAAGTGAACGCCAGCCTGGAACAGGTGCCGTTCAACCGCGGTACGCTGCTGACCATCGAGCTGAGCGACCGCCGCCTGTCGGAAGTGGGCGAGTTCCAGCTGCAGCTGCGCGAAGTGCTGTCGCAGCAGCAGACCGAGCAGCGCGAGCTGGCCGAATCGCAGTTCACCGTGCTGCGCCAGCTGGTCAACCGCCTGGGCTCGCAGGAAGGCGAGGACAAGCGTTGGCGGGAGTTGGTGCTGGACGTGCGCATGCACGTGGAGTTCATCGGCGTCGAGCTGGATGCGGAAACGCGCCAGCAGGTCGAGATCTACCGCAGCGGCGCCGGCAAGTCCGGTGGCCAGCGCCAGAAACTGGCTACCACCTGCCTGGCCGCGGCGCTGCGCTACCAGCTCGGCGGTGCTGACAGCCAGCTGCCCAGCTACGCCGCAGTGGTGCTCGACGAAGCCTTCGACAAGGCCGACAACGAGTTCACCGCACTGGCAATGAACATCTTCGACAACTTCGGCTTCCAGATGGTGGTTGCCACCCCGCTGAAGTCGGTGATGACGCTGGAACCGTTCATCGGCGGCGCCTGCTTCGTCGAAATCAGCGGTCGCCACGACTCCGGCGTGCTGCTGATCGAGTATGACGAGGAAGGCAAGCGCCTGAAGCTGCCCGAGCGCAGCCGCCAGCAGGCCAACGAACCGGAAGAAGCCGAGGCCTGACCTGGCCGATTGAAGGGGAATGCCGGGCAGCGGCCGGCACCACATGGGCGGGGTTCATGACCCGATCGGATGGGGATGCCGGCCAGCGGCCGGCACTACCCATGGGCGGGGTTCATGACCCGATCGGATGGGGAATGCCGGCCAGCGGCCGGCACTATCCATGGGCGGGGTTCATGACCTGATCGGATGGGGATGCCGGCCAGCGGCCGGCACTACCCATGGGCGGGGTTCATGACCCGGTAGTGCCGGCCGCTGGCCGGCAACCGCGTTCACGCAGCGCGGAACGTATCCCACGCCATCCGCGCGATCAGCACCACCACCAGCCCCACGAACAGCTTGCGGATGAACGGCGTGCCGCCCTTCAGCGCCAGGCGCGTGCCCACCACCGAACCGATGATGTTGGCCGCCGCCATCGGCAGCGCGAACAGCCACAGGATGTTGCCGGTCGGCACGAAGAACGAGATCGCCGCCACATTCGTCGCCAGGTTCACCACCTTCGACGCCGCCGAGGCGCGCAGGAAATCCAGCCCGAAGAAGCGCACGAACAGGAAGATCAGGAAGCTGCCGGTGCCCGGCCCGAAGAAGCCATCGTAGAAGCCGATCGCCGCACCGATCGCCAGCGCGATCACCAGTTCACGGCGGCCGATCTCCTGTGGCCGGTGCAACGCGCCGAAGTCCTTCTTCCACAGCGTGTAGGCCAGCATCGCGACCAGCAGCACCAGCACCAGCGGGCGCACCGCGTCTTTGGGCAGCAGGCTTACCGCGGTGGCGCCGGCGAAGGAGAAGATGAAGGCCGTGCCGGCCGCGAACAACACCGGCTTCCACGGGAAGCGCACGTTGCGCGCATAGCGCCAGGCGGCCGCACCGGTACCGAACATCGAACTGAACTTGTTGGTACCAAACAGCATCGCCGGCGTCTGCTGCGGCAGCACCGTGAACAGGCCAGGCAGCTGCACCAGCCCACCACCACCGACGGCGGCATCGACCAGCCCGGCGATGAAGGCGATGACCACCAGCCACCACAACTCAGGGGGAACCAGTTCCAGCACGGCGATCAATCGATATGGGGGCGCGACAGCATACGCCTGTCATGCACTGGTTGACCGGTGCCCCGCGTGGATCCATCCGCACAACCCGGCGACAATGTCCGCATGAGCCGAAAACCCACCGATCCCTGCCCCTGCGGCCTTCCCGCCGAGTACGCCGCCTGCTGTGGCCGTTTCCATGCCGGTGAGGCCGCCCCCGATGCCGAGCGCCTGATGCGATCGCGTTACAGCGCCTATGTGCGGGCGCTGGCGGACTATCTGCGCCAGAGCTGGCATCCGGATACCCGCCCGGCCGAGTTGTCGCTGGATGATGCGCCCGGCCAGCGTACGCATTGGCTGGGCCTGACCGTGCACGAGCACATCGTCACCGGCGCCGACAGCGCCGAAGTGCGCTTCACCGCCCGCTACCGCGTGGGCGGCGGCAGCGCGGTGAAGATGGCCGAGCACAGCCGCTTCCTGCGCGTCGACGGCCGCTGGTACTACCTCGACGCAGTGTGAACCTCAGCCGCCGCGTGCCGCCAGCACGCGCTGGCCGGCATGCGCGCGGACCTGGTTGCGGCCACCGTCCTTGGCTGCGTACAGCGCCTGGTCGGCGGCCTTGATCACTGCCGCTGGCCGCTCATCCACGCGGCTGTCTGCCAGCCCGATGCTCACCGTTACCTGCACCGTCTGCCCGCTTCCGCCGCGTCCGCGCTGCCGGCGCCCCGTTTCATCGTCGCGGCTGCGTGTGCTCCGGTCGCGCAGCTGCATGCGGGTGTCCTCGATGGTCTGCCGCAGCGCCTCGACTGCATCCACGCAGGCCGCTGCGGGACGATCCAGGAACACCACCGCGAACTCCTCGCCGCCATAGCGGAACGCCCGGCCACCATCGCCCACCCGGCCCAGGCGCGAGGCCACCAGGCGCAGCACATCGTCGCCGGTGTCGTGGCCGTGGGTGTCGTTGAACGACTTGAAGTGGTCCACGTCCACCATCGCGATGCTGTAGGTGCCGCGCGCCCGCTGCAGGGTCTCATTGAAGGCGCGGCGCCCCGGCAGGCCGGTCAGCTCATCGCGGAAGGCCATATGGAAGGACTCCTGCATCATCGCGCCCAGCATCAGCAGCAGGGCCGCACTGGCCAGTGCCGGCAGCAGCACCGGCTGCAGGAACACCCGTGGCAGCATCCACCACAGGCACAGCAGGGCCAGCAGCATCGCCGTGTGCAACGGGCGCGGATGCCGCCAGGCCTGCCAGCCCAGCGCGGCGGTTGCCAGAAGGAACAGCAGCGCTGGCAGCTGTGCCAGCGCGTTCCAGTCGGCCGGAATCCAGCTCCAGTGGCGGTTGGACAGCAGATCGTGCATGCCCCGGGGTTGCTGCGTGGCCAGCAGCAGGAAGATCACCAGCGCGGCGCCACTGGCAACACCCCGCAGCAGCAGGTCGCGGCGGCGGCGGCCGCGCTCGGGCCACAATGCCAGGCCCGCGAACAGCAAGGGCAACCAGGCCGAAATGGCATGGAAGCGCAGCGGTGTCAGCGCCGTGACATGGCCGCTGTGCAGGTAGCCGCCCACGTCCTGGTGCAGCAGCGCGAACATGACCGCCACCACCAGCAGCAGGCAGAGCGTACGCACCTGGTGGTAGAGCAGGGCAAGGCCGGCGCCGAGGCAGGCCAGCAGCCAGGGCAGGATGCGTTGGGCCGGGCTGGCAACGTCTTCGTTGCCCAGTGCTGCCCACAGCACCACGGCAACCAGCACGGCGGGCAGCACGAACAGGTAATGCGCAGGCTGGCGGAGCGGATGCAGGGGCAAGCAGGAATTCCAGCGCGGTGACGACGCGGCCGCAGCATTGCCGTTAGCGGCGTTCGCACCGGCTTCTTGAATGCGGGATGGTCACGCATGTGAACGCGTTGACGTCGAACGATGACATCGCACTCACCCTGTTGCGCAGATGCTGCCCGGATGGACAGCGTAGCCACCGCCGTCGCTGCCCCGCAGCGCGATCTCGCCCGCCAGTACGCATGTGTGCGGAACCGCAGCATGCACCTGGCAGCCCCCCTCAGCGCCGAAGATGCCATGCTGCAGAGCATGGCCGATGCCAGCCCGAGCAAATGGCACCTGGCCCACACCACCTGGTTCTTCGAACGCTTCGTGCTGGCCGGCTTCCCACCTGCACCGGCGCATGACCCTGCCTGGGACTACCTGTTCAACAGCTACTACAAGAGCCTCGGCCCGGCGCACGCCCGGCCGCAGCGTGGGCTGCTGTCGCGGCCATCGCTGCAGCAGGTGCGCGACTACCGCCAGCAGGTCGATGCACAGGTGCAATCGCGGCTGGCGGCAGGCGACCTTGATGAGCAGGCACTGCAGCACCTGCAGTTGGGCCTGCAGCACGAGCAGCAGCACCAGGAACTGCTGCTCACCGACATCAAGCACGCGTTCTGGTGCAATCCGTTGCAGCTGGCCTACCGCGAGGACCTGCAGCCTGCAACCAGCGCTGCCAGTGCGCAGGGCTGGATCGAGTCGCCCGAGCGCATCGTCACCATCGGCGCCGCAGCCTGGCCGCAGCACACCGCCTTCGCCTACGACAACGAATCGCCGGCGCATCGCGTGCTGCTCCCCGCGCACGCACTGGCCGAGCGTCCCGTCAGCAATGCCGAGTACCGCGCCTTCATCGACGCCGGCGGCTACCGCGAACCGCGCTGGTGGCTCAGCGAAGGCTGGGCGCTGCGCGAAGCCGAGAGCTGGCAGCACCCGCTGTACTGGGATGACGCCCTGCAGCGCGAGTACACCCTGGGCGGTTGGCGCGAACTGGATCCGCATGCGCCGGTCTGCCACCTGAGCTACTACGAGGCCGATGCCTGCGCCCGCTGGGCCGGTGCGCGCCTGCCCAGCGAGTTCGAGTGGGAGGCTGCCGCCGCAACGCTGCCGCCTCGCGGTCATTTTGCCGATGACGATCGGCTGCACCCGCAGGCTGCAGGGGGCAGTGGACTGCGTCAGCTGTTCGGCGATGTATGGGAATGGACCCACAGCGCGTATGGCGCCTACCCGGGCTTCCGCCCTTTCGCCGGCAACCTCGGTGAATACAACGGCAAGTTCATGTGCGGGCAATGGGTGTTGCGCGGTGGCAGCTGCGCCACGCCGCGTGGCCACGTGCGTGCCAGCTACCGCAACTTCTTCATGCCCCCGGCGCGTTGGCAGTTCTCCGGGCTGCGCCTGGCCAGGGACCTCGCATGAGTACGGTGCACGACGCACTGCAGGCGCTGACCGATCTCACCCCCGGCCGCCAGCAGATCCTCACCGACGTGGTGGCCGGGTTGTCGCGCACGCCGCGCCAGCTGCCGTCCAAGTACTTCTACGATGCGCGCGGCTCGCGCCTGTTCGAGCAGATCACGCAGACCCCCGAGTACTACCCCACGCGCACCGAGCTGGCCCTGCTTTCACGGGTACTGCCGGACATCGCCCGAAGCGTCGGGCCGCACCTGCACGTGGTGGAACTGGGCAGCGGCAGTGGCCGCAAGACCGCGTTGCTGCTGGCCGCCCTGCACGACCCGGTGGCCTACACGCCCATTGAAATCTCGCGTGCCGCGCTGCTGTCCAGCATCGACCACCTGGCCCCGGCGCTGCCCGAGGTGGAGATGCTGCCGGTCTGTGCCGACTTTACCCGTCCCGTCGCCGTACCCATGCCCGAACGCGAACCCGCGCGACGGCTGCTGTTCTTCCCCGGTTCCACGCTGGGCAACTTTGAAGGCGAGGACGCGGTCGCGCTGCTGCGCGCGATGCGCCAGACCATGGGGCGTGATGGCCTGGCCCTGGTAGGCATCGACCTGCACAAGGACCCGGCGCTGATCGAGGCGGCCTACAACGATGCGCAGGGCGTCACCGCCGCATTCACCCTGAACCTGCTGGCCCGCCTCAACCGCGAGGTCGGCAGCGACTTCGATCTGCAGGGCTTCCGTCATCGTGCCCGCTACAGCGTCGCGCGGCTGCGCATCGAGACCGATCTGGTCAGCCAGCGGGCACAGGACGTCCATCTGGATGGCCGGACCTTCCATTTCGAGGCCGACGAACCGATCCGCGTCGAATACAGCCACAAGTACACCGACGAGAGCTTCGAAGCGCTGCTGCAGCCGGCTGGCCTGCAGGTCATGCAGCGCTGGGATGCTGAAGGCCCGGCCTATGGCCTGCGCCTGTTGCGTGCCATCTAGGGCGGACGGCCAGCCGGTACCGCTTCAGGTTCAGCAGCACCGCTACCCCTAAGATGGCCGTGCAACGGCAACACGGAGGACGCCATGCCCATTCTGACCACGCTCGGCCTGGCGGCCGCTCTTGCCTCGGCGCCGACAGCGCCCGCCGCGCCTGCCGGCGACATCGATCCGGCGTTCAGCCGCTGCCTGTCGGGCCTGCAGGCCACCGCTGCGACACAAGGCATCAGTCCCGACCGTTTCAACGCGATCACCGCCGGCCTCACCCCGGACCCCAGCGTGCTCGGCCTGCTCGATGCACAGCCCGAATTCACCACGCCGATCTGGGACTACCTGGCCGCGCTGGTCGATCGCCCGCGCGTGGCTGATGGCCGCGCCCTGCTGCAGCAGCACCGCGACCTGCTCGATCGCGTGTCGGCGCAGTACGGCGTCGATCCGGCCACCATCGTCGCGGTCTGGGGCGTGGAGAGCGACTACGGCCGCGTGTTCGGCAAGCGCCCGCTGCTGCAGTCATTGGCCACGCTGTCCTGCGCCGGCCGTCGCCAACCCTTCTTCCGCGGTGAACTGCTGGCGCTGCTCAAGCTGATCGACCGCGGCGACCTGCAGGCCCAGGGGCTCACCGGCTCCTGGGCCGGTGCCTTCGGGCATACGCAGTTCATGCCCAGCACCTATGCGCGCATCGCCGTGGACGGTGATGGCGATGGCCGCCGCGATCTGGTCGGCAGCATTCCCGATGCGCTGGCGTCCACCGCCAACTACCTCAAGCGCGCCGGCTGGCGCAGCGGCGAGCCGTGGGGCGTGGAAGTCCGCGTTCCTGCGGGCTTCCACGCCAGCCAGGCCGGCCGCACCCAGCGTCGCGCCCTGGCCGACTGGCGTGCGCAGGGCGTGACTGCGCTGGATGGCAGCGTGTTGGCTCCGGCCAATCTGCCGGCGGATGCGCGCGCGGCGCTGCTGCTGCCGGCCGGCAACAAGGGCCCGGCATTGCTGGTGTTCCGCAACTACGACGCGATCTACAGCTACAACGCCGCCGAAAGCTATGCGCTGGCGATCGCGACGCTGGCTGACCAATTGCGTGGCGGCAACGGGTTGGCCACCGCCTGGCCGACCGATGACCCGGGCCTGGGCCGCGATGAGCGCCGCCAGCTGCAGACCCTGCTGCTGGCCCGCGGCCACGATATCGGTGCCGCCGACGGCATGATCGGTACCGCCACGCGCCGCGCGATCCAGGCCGAGCAGCAGCGCCTGGGCTGGAGCGAGGTGGACGGCCGCGCAGGCCAGCGCATCCTGCGCACGCTGCAGGAAGAGGCGGCCGCCATCGCACCCGCTGGGCAGAAAGCCTTGCCGGCGGCACGTTGACCGCGACATCATCGCCGCGGTCTTCAAGGAGCGTCATCGCATGCAGTCGGATCCGGACATCAGCACCGGCCTGTATCACGGCCTGGAGGTCTGGCAGGTGCGAACCGCCAACGCCACGGCGGTCGTCAGCGTGTTCGGCGGCCAGCTGCTGTCGTTCGTTCCTGATGGGCAGCCCGATCTGCTGTGGCTTTCGCCCACGCGCGCCGAGCTGCCCACGCCCATCCGCGGTGGCGTCCCGGTGTGCTGGCCGTGGTTCGGTCGCCAGGGCCAGAGCGCCGATGTACCGGCGCATGGCCTGGTACGTACCGCGCGCTGGGAGCTTCTGCAGGCCAGCCAGCGCGATGATGGCGAGGTCGAGCTGCAGTTGGCGCCTGCGCCCAGCGCCGATCGCGGCCTGCGCCTGCAGATGCAGTTGCGCATTGGCCGCCAGCTGCGCCAGCAGCTGGTCACCGAGAACACCGGAACCTCGCCGGTGACCTTCACCCAGGCCCTGCACAGCTATTTCCGGGTGGGCGATGCCAAGCGGGTCGAGGTCGAGGGCCTTGACGGCCTGCAGTACCTGGACAAGTACGAGGACTATGCGCAGCTGCGCCTGCAACAGGGACCGTGGTCATTGCGCGATCCGCGTGATCCCGGTCGCAGCGATCGCATCTATACCAGTGCCGGGGGCCACTACGTGCTGCATGATCCCGTACTGCAGCGGCGGATCGAGATCCGCAGCGAAGGCAGCCAGACGCTGGTGGTCTGGAATCCGGGCGCCGAGGCGGCAGCCAGGATGGCCGATGTCGGCGAGGGCTGGCGCGATTACGTATGCCTGGAAGTGGCCAACGCAGGCCCGGAGCAGATTACGCTTGCGCCGGGTGCGCGCCATCAGCTGGTGCAGACCCTGGGCAGTACCGCGCTGTAGGCGCGGACAACGATTTCAGTTTGTCGATGCAGGTAGCAAGGACGGAAAACATGCAGGAAGCACAATGGTGGTACGCCAATGGCAGGCAGAGCAGTGGGCCGGTGGATCTGGCCGGTCTTCGCCAGCTGCAGCAGGAAGGGACGGTTACGGCGCGCACCCTGCTCTGGTGCGAAGGCATGCCCTCATGGCGGCCGTTGGCGGAACTGGAGCAGGCTTCCACCCCCGTCGAGGTGGTTCCGGCCCTGGATATCGACGCAGCCCCTGCGGTTGAGGGCATCGCGCCGGATGTCGGCGACCCGTCCGATCCCTATCGTGCACCGGTCGCTGCACCGGACAGGGCTGCGGCTGCCGGGCTGGAGGGCGAGATGGCCTTGTACGCCAGCGTGGTCGGCGGCAACTTCCCGATCTATCGCCAGCGCTGGCGGCTGGATCAGGGCATTGCCACGGGCAGTGGCACCTGGCATTGGCCGGCCTTCCTGCTCGGCCTGATCTGGATGATGTACCGCCGGATGTATCGCCTGGCGGCGATGTGGGCTGGCCTGCTGCTGCTGATCAGCGTGGTGGAGACCTTGCTGGATGTGCCGGATGGCCTGTCGCTGGTCATCACCTTCGCGCTGAGCATCACCACAGGCATCTTTGGCAACAGCTGGTACCTGGCGCACTGCCAGCGCCTGATCGCCCAGGCCCGTGCCGTCACCGGCGACGATGATGCACGGCTGCGCAGCGAGCTGACCGCGCGTGGCGGCACCAGCGTGGTCGCCACACTGATCGCCATCGTCATCGCGGTGGCGCTGAGCATCGTCGGCGCAGCATTGGCCGGGTAGGGTGGGTCAGCGGTCCTGACGGGGCCGCAGCACCAGCAGGCACAGCGCACCGGCCACCAGGCCCCAGAACGCCGAGCCGATGCCGGCCAGTGAGACGCCCGAGGCGGTGACCAGGAAGGTGACCAGTGCCGCCTCGCGGTCCCGCTCTACCGCCAGCGCACTGGCCAGGCTGTTGGCGATGGTGCCGAACAGCGCGATACCGGCCACGCAGGCCACCAGCTCCTTGGGGAAGGCGGCGAACAGTGCGGCCACGGTGGCACCGAACAGCCCGATGACGATGTAGAAGGCACCTGCCGCCATGGCGGCGGTATAGCGTCGTGCCGGGTCCTCATGGGCATCGCGGCCCATGCAGATCGCGGCGGTGATTGCCGCCAGGTTCAGCGCGTACGCACCGAACGGCGCCAGTAGTGTATTGACCACACCGATCCAGCCGATCAGCGGCGACACCGGGGCGTCGTAGCCGGATGCCCGCATCACCGCCACGCCCGGAATGTTCTGCGAGGCCATGGTGACCACGAACAGGGGCAGGGCGATGCCGGCCACCGCGGTCCAGGACAGGGATGGGGTCACCCATTGCGGTACCGCCAGTTGCAGCTGCACCTGCTGTGCGTGCAGCAGGCCACGGCTGGCCGCAACCGCGATGCCGACCAGCAGGGTGGCGATGACCGCATAGCGCGGGAACAGGCGGCGTCCGGCCAGCCACGTGGCGAACATGGCAAGCGCCAGTACCAGCTGGGTGTTCATGGCCACGAACACGTCCAGACCGAAGCGCAGCAGCACCCCGGCCAGCATGCCGGCGGCCAGCGCCATCGGTACCCGTTGCATCAACCGGGCGAAGATGCCGGAGAAGCCAGCCAGCGTGCCCAGAACCGCAGCGAGCAGGAATGCACCGGTGGCCTCGGAAAGAGATGCGCCGCCGGCACCGACCACCAGCATCGCCGCGCCCGGTGTCGACCATGCGGTCACCACCGGTACCCGATAGCGCAGTGACAGTCCGATGCAGGTGACACCCATGCCCAGTCCCAGTGCCCACATCCATGAAGCGATCTGCGCCTGATTGGCACCGACAGCTTGTGCAGCCTGGAACACGATGACGGCCGAACTGGCGAAGCCGACCAGCACAGTAATGAAGCCGGCAACGAGGGCCGGTACTGAAAGGTCGCGCCACCACGCTTGCGGCACCTGCATGTTCATTGCCGTCTCTCCACTGTGCATCCGTGCATTGATAGCCCTTGTGGCGTTGACCGCGCAACGCGCGAGATCGGAAGAG